>NZ_JARJMS020000024.1:0-7955 GCF_029335995.1 Thermosynechococcus sp. Uc | reverse complement strand
GGCTGGGTGTTGGTTGCGGCAGTGTTGTCTGGGGTTGGGGACGCTGTGGTGTGGTAGGGGGTAACCCTGCCTGTTGTGCGTAGAAAGTGGCCAGTGTGCTCACTAAAGCATCCCGCTGTTGACGATTGAGCTGGCGAATAGCGGCAATATCCCCCTCCATGGGGTTGACCGTGAGGTAGGAACGTCCTGGATAGGTTTCTCCCTGCAGGAATTCATTCAGCCCCAAATAGTCGGCAAGGGAAATTTTCCAGTCAAAACGGTAGAGGGGCGATCGCCCCTTAACGATAGTATGATAGACGATAAATCGCTCTAGGAGCGTACTCTCTGGAGCAGGCTGCCGGTTCTCTTGGCGGATATAGTGATTTTCCTTGGGCAAACCGGACAATTTGGGATAGAGGGTTTCCGCCACCAAGCGGGGGTTAATGAGAATTTGGCCAGTGGCAGCGGGCAAGTTGGGGTCAGATTGCGATCGCCCCACACTCCAAGCACTGCTCAGGGGGAGCCACAAGAGTGCCAGTAAGCACCCCCACGTCATCCAGCCCAAGAAGGTCCAGCCCCGTCGTCTCCCCATCGCTCCTAATCTGCCAGTAACTCCGGTTGGGCAATTTCATCGGACATTTCGATAATGGCACGGGTCACCGGCTTCAGGGGCAGATCATCGAGATCTTCACTGGCTTCTAGCCCCCGCCGCTGTTTAGCCCGGTTGGCAATTTGCACCGTAATCCGATAGCGATTGGCGGAGTGCTGGATTAATTCTTCCGCCCGACGGTTAATTTCTAAAGATGAATAATGAAGGCGTTTTTGCATGGTCGGTCTTTCCTTAAACGTGGGTGGCCATTGTTTCTAGGGGTTGTGGCACTGGTGTTACAAAAGGCTGGATAATGCCACCCCCCAACAGGCAATCCCCTGCATACCAAACCGCCGCTTGTCCTGGCGTTACCCCAAATTGCGGTTCAGCAAATTCCAATTTTACCTGCTCAGCGTTGGCATCGGGAATGATAGTCACGGACACAGGGGGGGTGCGATAGCGAATTTGTACCGTTGCTGTCATAGGTTCCCTAGGGGGAGGAATCGAGACCCAGTTCACCCGTGCCACTGTACACTCACGACGGCCAGCGGTGGCGCGATCGCCAACAATAACGCGATTGTGTTCCCGATCCAAGGCCACCACGTAGAGGGGTTCGGGTGCTGCAATCCCTAAGCCCTTGCGCTGGCCAATGGTGTAGTGGTGGATCCCCTGATGGTACCCCAGCACCCGCCCATGGATGTCCACAATCTCTCCCCGTTGGCTGGGCAAATACTGTTCAAGAAATTGGCGCATGGAGCCATGGGCTTCAATCAGACAGAGATCTTGACTTTCCGGTTTACTGGCTGTGTGCAGGCCATACTGCGCTGCAAGGGCACGGGTCTCGGCTTTAGTTTGCTGACCGAGGGGAAAAAGCACATGAGCTAGAATCTCTTGGGGCAAGTCGTAGAGAAAGTAGCTTTGATCCTTATGACGATCCACCGCCCGCCACAATTCATAGCGATCGCTAGTGGGATTATATTTCACTTGGGCATAGTGACCCGTGGCAATGTAGTCAATCCCCAGTTGCTCACGGCTATAGGCCAGCATTGGCCCAAACTTCACCAAGCGGTTGCATTGGGAACAAGGTAGCGGTGTTACCCCATTGGCATAGCCACTGACTAGGTAGTTCACAATATATTTCTCGAAAATTTCGCGGCTATCCACAATGTGGTGGGGCACCCCCAGCTCCTCGCAGAGGCGCGCCGCATCCACCAGCCCCTCAGAGCAGCACTGCCCCTTACCTTTCATCAGCCATAGGGTTAGACCCACAACAGGGTACCCTTGAGCTTTGAGGCTGGCAAGGGCAACGGAACTATCGACACCGCCGGAAAGGCCAACAACAACCGCCGGTAAATCGGACATTGTTAAGATTCACAAAAAATCCACCTCTTTTAGGGTAGCATCCCTACTTTCACAACACAGACCACCGCAATCGGCTATAATCAGGAGACAAGGTTGGCGAGTAATCGCCGCTTGAGTTTTTAAGTAGAGCGATTCTTGAGTTCGGTTTTAGGGAAGGTTGGTTACGTAACAGTCGTCTCTCCGAAGTCAACGTCAACACATGGTTCAACTTTTGCTTTGGAGCAGATTAGATTATGTCTATTTATGTCGGCAACCTTTCCTACACGGCCACCCAAGAAGACCTAGAGGCCGTTTTTGCCGAATACGGTTCCGTCAAACAAGTCTATTTACCGGTGGATCGGGAAACAGGCCGTAAGCGGGGCTTTGGTTTTGTGGAAATGTCCACGGATGCTGAAGAAGATGCAGCGATCGCCGATCTCGACGGTGCCGAGTGGATGGGACGGCAACTCAAGGTCAACAAAGCACGCCCCCGTGAAGCCATGGGCGGTGGCAACCATCGTTATTCCCGTAATCGCTAACTCCCTCAAGTAGCCCTCTAGGAGGTGCTCTATCGGCTCTGCCCATGTGGTAGAGAAATAATAACAACCTGCTGAACGCAATTGGAAAGGAACATCATCCCTATGGCGCGCATGTATTACGACGCAGATGCCCAACTGGAACTCCTCAAGGACAAAACGATTGCCATTATTGGCTATGGCTCCCAAGGCCATGCCCATGCCCTCAACCTGCGGGATAGCGGTCTTAATGTTGTGGTGGGTCTCTATGCTGGCAGTCGTTCTGCAGAGCGCGCCCGTGCCGAGGGTCTAGGGGTGTACCCCGTGGCTGAGGCCGCAAAAATGGCCGACTGGATTATGATTCTTTTGCCCGATGAAGTTCAGCGGGTTGTTTATGAACAGGAGATCGCCCCCCAGTTGCAACCGGGGAATGTTCTCTCTTTTGCCCACGGCTTTAACATTCACTTTGGTCAGATTGTGCCCCCCGACAATGTGGATGTGGTGATGGTGGCTCCCAAAGGTCCCGGTCACCTTGTTCGCCGCACCTATACCCAAGGGGAAGGGGTGCCTTGCCTGTTTGCGGTCTATCAAAATGCCAGTGGACAAGCCCGTGATTTAGCCATGGCCTATGCCAAGGGAATTGGTGGCACCCGTGCCGGGATTCTGGAAACCACCTTCCGCGAAGAAACCGAAACTGATCTCTTTGGTGAGCAAGTGGTGCTCTGCGGTGGCCTCAGCGCCCTGATCAAAGCTGGCTTTGAAACATTGGTACAGGCAGGTTATCAGCCAGAATTGGCTTACTTTGAGTGCCTTCACGAAGTAAAGCTAATTGTGGATTTGATTGTTGAAGGGGGTCTTGCCAAAATGCGGGACAGCATCTCCAACACCGCAGAATATGGCGACCTCACCCGTGGCCCACGGATTATTACCGATGAAACCCGCGCTGAAATGCGCAAAATTCTCCACGAAATTCAAACGGGTCAATTTGCCCGTGAGTTTGTGCTGGAAAATATGGCCGGTAAACCAGGCTTTACTGCCATGCGGCGACGGGAAGCGGAACACCCCATTGAACAGGTGGGTCAAGAACTGCGCTCCATGTTTAGCTGGTTAAAACGGGCTTAAGTTTTGCCCTAGGGGGCAGCAATGGCGATTATTTCGTCGCAAAACTCACCGTCGGAGCAATCGCGCCCCCCTTCTTTACTCTCCAATCAACCCACCCGAGAGGAACAGCACTCGCCGGCTGAAGAGTCCCTACGTCCCCGCTCTTTGCAGGAGTACATTGGTCAGCAGGAACTCAAGGAGGTGCTACACATTGCCATCGAAGCAGCAAAGGCACGTCAAGAACCCCTTGATCACCTGCTGCTTTATGGTCCGCCGGGCTTAGGGAAAACCACCGTTGCCTTAATCTTGGCGGCTGAAATGGGGGTCAACTGCAAAGTGACCAGTGCTCCAGCTCTGGAACGTCCCCGCGATATTGTGGGTCTGCTGGTGAACCTGCAAGAGGGGGATATTCTCTTTATTGATGAAATTCACCGCCTCTCCCGCATGACCGAAGAACTCCTCTATCCGGCAATGGAGGATTTTTACCTTGATCTGACGGTGGGCAAACAGCAAACAGCGCGCACGCGCCGACTAAAGTTAAATCCCTTTACCTTGGTGGGGGCAACTACCCGTGCCGGAGCCTTGACCTCGCCCTTGCGCGATCGCTTTGGCTTGGTGCAGCGGTTGCGTTTTTATCATCCCGAAGAACTCCAACAGATTGTTCAGCGCGGCGCTGCTCTCCTACAAACACCAATTACCCCCGAAGCTGCACTGGAAATTGGCCGGCGCAGTCGCGGTACTCCCCGCATTGCTCTGCGGCTCCTGAAACGGGTACGGGATTATGCCGAGGTCAAGCACGATGGCAGGATTAGCCTAGAGGTGGCCATCGCTGCCCTTGAACTGTTTAATGTGGATCCAGCGGGGCTAGATTGGAGCGATCGCCGGCTCCTCAGTCTGATGATTGAATCCTACCAAGGGGGACCTGTGGGGATTGAAACCCTTGCCGCCGCCACGGGCGAGGATGTGCAAACCATTGAAGAGGTCTATGAACCCTACCTTCTCCAGATGGGCTATCTGCAACGGACGCCCCGGGGTCGAGTCGCCACTCCCCGCGCTTGGCAACATCTAGGTTATACGCCACCGGAAAACCAGTTGCCATTGTTATCTAGTCGTCCCTATAACCCTTCGTCTTCAACCCCAACTGCTTAATGAGATCGGTATTCAATTGATGGCAGGGGATTTCGACAATTTAGCTTGGGAGCAAACAGGCGATCGCGAGCTATTGAATGCAACTCTCAAATCTTGGGATGTAGTACGGTGCATCATGATCTTGCCCTAGGCACTCATTGTTGGTCAGTCTTAGCCTGCCCCTGTAATTGGAAAATCGCTGTAAGCTATTGATAGGGTTGATTAAGGTTTTTTAACCTTTACCCGACTCTCTGCCTCGCCCACGTGAACGACCATGTTGCGGATCATCACCCAGTTAACAGACCTACGCGCTGAACTGCGCCGCATTTGCGATCGCACTGATAGCGGGGAGATGAGCGAACAACAGGCTACGGTGGAGGCAATTTTGCGCCGTGTAGCCAAGGAAGGCGATCGCGCCCTGATTGAGTACACTGCCCAGTTTGATCACATTGACCTTACCCCCGAAACATTACGGGTGAAAGGGGACGAATTGGATGCCGCTTACCAACAGGTGTCCAAAGAACTCCTCGATGCAATTCGCCTCGCTAAGGAACAAATCGAAGCCTTCCACCGCCAGCGCGTGCCCAAAAGTTGGGTGCAATTTGGCGAAGATGGCATTGTGCTAGGCAAACGCTACACCGCCGTCGATGCTGCCGGACTTTATGTACCGGGGGGACGGGCTGCCTATCCGAGTACGGTTTTAATGAATGCAATTCCGGCGCAGGTGGCAGGGGTTCAGCGAATTGTCATGGTGACTCCCCCTGGTCAAGGCAAGGGCATTAATCCTGCTGTCCTCGTCGCTGCCCAAGAAGCGGGGATCCAAGAGATTTATCGCGTTGGTGGCGCCCAAGCGATTGCCGCCCTTGCCTATGGCACAGAAACAATTCCCCGTGTAGATGTGATTACAGGGCCGGGAAACCTCTATGTGATGCTGGCTAAAAAACAGGTTTATGGCCGTGTTGGCATTGACTCCCTTGCAGGTCCTTCAGAAGTCTTGATCATTGCCGATGAAGCTGCGCAGCCAGTTCACATTGCGGCTGATTTACTGGCTCAAGCGGAACATGATCCTCTGGCAGCCGCAATTTTGCTCACCCCCAGTCTGCCCCTTGCCAAGGCAGTGGTCGCTGCCGTTGAGGCACAATTGGCCAACCATCCTCGCCGCGTTCTCACAGAGAAGGCGATCGCCCACTACGGTCTCATTGGCATTGTTGAAACCTTTGAACAAGCAGTCGAGCTGTCCAATAGCTTTGCCCCAGAGCATTTGGAACTAGCAGTTGAAGACCCTTGGAACCTTGTGGAACAAGTGCGCCATGCCGGTGCTATTTTCCTCGGCTATTCCACCCCTGAAGCAGTTGGCGACTATCTAGCAGGCCCCAATCACACCCTGCCCACCTCTGGTGCTGCTCGTTATGCTTCTGCCCTGGGCGTAGAAACCTTCTTGAAGCACTCCAGTATTATTCAATACACCCCTACCGCCTTGCGCAAACAAGGGGGAGCCGTCATGACCCTAGCTGAAACAGAAGGCCTGATTTCCCACCGCGACTCCGTGCGTCTGCGCCTTGAGCCTTAGAAACTGACAATTAGGTAAGGGGCATCAAATTTACCCACGCGCACAGGTTTACCCTTGAAACTAGGGGGCAGTTCAATGTGACGCCGCTGATCGCCAGCCTCCACTGTCAGTTCCCCACTAAACTCGCTGAGTTTCACCTGCTCTTTGCGAAACCCCGGCAGGAAAATGCGCACCTGTTGTCGCACCTCATCAAACTCATAGGGAGCCGGTGCGACCACTGACTGGTTGAAGTCTGGCAGATGGGAAACAAGACCTTGCCAGTGACTCCAGTTTTCGGGAAGAGGAGAGATACGCAATGGAACAAATCCGTTGCGGACATCTGGGGTGGGTTGCCCGATACAAAAGACTTCGGAAATAGGGATGTTCACCTGCTGAGCACTGCCCCATAGCCATCGGGTTTGCGCAATTGAAATCTCTGTGGTTTCTGTTAAGAGAAACACCGATAGGTGCTGCGGGTCGGCGGCAATCTTCACGCCGCGGTCAATCCACACTTTGGCCTCACCAAAGCGCTCGCGCACTTTTTGGGTATCAATATTGGCTGCCATCATTGCACTGGCGATCGGCCCACCAATAGCATTGGCAATCGCGTTGAGGTCTAATTGATCCAGCAAGCGCTGAAAGCGACGATAGTACCACGCCAATCCCTGGGGCAATCCAATCAGCCGCAATGTATCTTGACTATTCCCACCCACATAGACAATCACATCGTACTCTCCACTGCTGTAGTAAACCCGCAGGGCATTTAAAGTCAGCAAGGTATCCATCCCCGGCAAAATCATCAATTCCCCTGCATAAACCTTACCCACCAACTCTTGGGGCAAATAAGGCTCCACTAAACGGCTGAGTTCTTGCCATGCAGTGTTGACACTTTCAGTGGCCACTAGTTCTGCGATCGCCAATCGCTCCGACAAAAATTTTGGTTGCCAGCCAATAGATTCCTCCCAATGACCAATGAGAAACTGCAGTGATGTCGCGGGACTAGGAACCGTTAGTAGCGTTCGTTGCTGCCGCTCGGCAAACCACTGGGCAATAGCCAGACCAAGCGCGGTTTGTTGTTCTGGTCTTGCTCCTAAAAGAGTAACAATGCGTGTCATGGCAAGTTTGAGGACGAGAGTTGCTTGGACTATCCTATCGGCAAACGGCGACTCCAAATTTATCTAGATCAGCCCTCATAAAATCGCCTCTATGGGCAGCTAAACCTGTTCAACGATAAATCTACTCACTGGGGCGATCGCCTGCTTTCCAGAGGCTTCTAGGCCATTCCCAGGCCAAAAAAATTTTTGCGCGGCGCGAATAGATCTCCATTAGAAGGATTTGAACCTGAACAGGAACCTTATTTTTGGAGTTTTCCCCAGATTCCCCAAGGTTTTCCCCAGCTTTTCCAAAACTTTGATCTTTTTGCCATTTCAACTCCGCACTTGTGTGTATTCCAGTACCCTTAAGCCAGATTTTCTCAGGTTCTGAGTCAGTTTCAATCGAAATCCAGGTTCCCAAAGTTCACATCCTTTATTTTTCTCTGGTAGCGTTTTATTTCTATTAGATCTTAGAGATCTACTACTACTACTACTTATACATATATAGTTTGATAGTGGTAGTAGGTGCTGTGGATATGTGGACAACTTTTGTGAAATCGGCTCGAGAAGGGGATTTGTGGTGCTTCCCCGGTGTGGTGATCGTGTGGAGGTGGTAGGGGGTGGTTCCGGGGGGTGTTTGATGGGTGGGGGTGGGGTGG
>NZ_JARJMS020000096.1:0-15044 GCF_029335995.1 Thermosynechococcus sp. Uc | reverse complement strand
GAAGACCCTGAGTTTGAGACGTTCTACACGAAGAACCTGCTGTTGAATGAGGGCATCCGTGCTTGGATGGCGCCCCAAGACCAACCCCATGAAAACTTTGTCTTCCCAGAAGAGGTACTCCCCCGTGGTAACGCTCTCTAGTAACTCAATTTTTGCCACCAATCGCGACCAGGAATCCTCCGGTTTCGCGTGGTGGGCCGGTAATGCTCGTCTGATCAATCTTTCCGGTAAGCTTTTGGGCGCCCACGTTGCCCACGCTGGCCTGATTGTTTTCTGGGCCGGTGCCATGACCCTGTTTGAGTTGGCTCACTTCATTCCTGAAAAGCCAATGTATGAGCAGGGGCTGATTCTCATCCCCCACATTGCCACCCTAGGCTGGGGGGTTGGCCCCGGCGGTGAAGTCGTGGATACCTTCCCCTTCTTTGTGGTGGGGGTGGTGCACCTGATTTCTTCTGCCGTTTTGGGTTTTGGTGGGGTTTACCATGCCATTCGTGGCCCTGAAACCCTAGAGGAATACTCCTCTTTCTTTGGCTACGACTGGAAAGATAAAAACAAAATGACGACGATTCTGGGTTTTCACCTAATCGTCCTTGGCATTGGTGCCCTATTGTTGGTGGCCAAGGCCATGTTCTTTGGGGGTCTCTATGACACTTGGGCACCTGGTGGTGGGGATGTCCGGGTCATTACCAACCCAACCCTTGACCCCAGGGTCATCTTTGGCTATCTGCTGAAGGCTCCCTTTGGGGGCGAGGGTTGGATTATCAGCGTCAACAACCTTGAGGACGTTGTTGGTGGCCACATCTGGATTGGTTTGATCTGCATTGCTGGTGGCATCTGGCACATTTTGACAACGCCCTTCGGCTGGGCACGTCGTGCCTTCATCTGGTCTGGGGAAGCCTATCTTTCCTACAGCTTAGGCGCCCTGTCTATGATGGGCTTCATTGCCACCTGCTTTGTCTGGTTCAACAACACGGTTTATCCCAGTGAATTCTACGGTCCCACAGGTCCAGAGGCCTCGCAGGCTCAAGCAATGACCTTCTTGATCCGTGACCAAAAACTGGGTGCGAACGTTGGTTCGGCTCAAGGTCCCACGGGTCTGGGTAAATACCTGATGCGCTCTCCCACGGGTGAAATCATCTTTGGGGGCGAGACAATGCGCTTCTGGGATTTCCGTGGTCCTTGGTTAGAGCCGTTGCGCGGTCCCAATGGTCTTGACCTCAACAAGATTAAAAATGATATTCAGCCTTGGCAAGAGCGTCGTGCCGCTGAGTACATGACCCATGCACCTTTGGGGTCCTTGAACTCTGTGGGTGGTGTGGCCACTGAAATCAATTCGGTGAACTTTGTGTCGCCCCGTTCTTGGCTAGCCACCTCCCACTTTGTCTTGGCCTTCTTCTTCTTGGTGGGTCACCTGTGGCACGCGGGTCGTGCCCGTGCGGCGGCGGCTGGTTTTGAGAAGGGGATTGACCGCGAGTCCGAACCCGTTCTCTCAATGCCTAGCCTTGACTAGGGTTAGTTGCTAATTTCTAATGCATTAAAATTTGACTCCCATCTATGTCGATGGGGGTCTTTTTTTGCAAGGACTCAATCTTGGAGGATTTTTAAGAGTTGTGCGGCAATGCGATCGCTGGCGCCAGGTTCGCCCATACGTTCTTTACCATTGGCAGCAACTCGCGCCAGTAGGGCCGAATCTTCCCAGATCTTGCAGAGGGTGGGGATGGCTGCTTGCGGATCATCGAGTAGGAAAATCGAGTCTCCGAGAAGGCGCTTTTGGCGAGTGGCAAAGTCACGGGTAAACTGCGGGCCTTTACCGGCAAACGTGACCACGGGTTTCCCTAAGCCAACGCACTGCTCTGTGGCTGTTCCGGCAAGGGCAATGCCCCCTTCTGCCCAATGTAGAAATTCACGAAAGTGGTGTGAACTTAAAATTAGTTGGTGTTGACCCAACTGCCATGCTTTGGTTTCAGGCAATGGACTGGGTATAGGTTGCCAACCCTCAAGGCACTGTTCAAGAGGATGTAAGTTGAGGCTTGGACTCACAGCGGCAAGAAGGATCAGTGGCTGATCTCGATAGGGTGTCACTGCCCGCAGAATTTGTTGCCAGTTGCAGTAGGCCTCAGGAGCACGGGAACCGGGCAGCAGCACAATTGTTTTCTTGGTAAAGGGGGAAGGAACAGGTGGTGGCATCAGCAAATCCATCATGGGATTGCCGCAGGAGTGAACGGTGTAGCCCAGTTGCCGCAGCCCTTTGGCAGTTAATTCGTCGCGGACAAAAACGCCTTGACAGCGGGGCGATCGCCACAACCATCGCTCCCAAGGCAGGTAGTCACTTCCCGCCCAGCCCATGCCCCAACGGTAAGGACGCCCCATCGCATCATAGAGGTAATAGTCAGACTTGGCAGTGCCGACAAAACTATAGGTTCCCCCCGTACCATGGGCCAGTAATAGCGGCACAATATCACCAACAGCCAAGATATGCCCTGCTGAGAATCGTTGCCAACGCTGGACAGCACGAACCTGTTCCCCCAAAAGTCCCAGCAACCCTGCGCTGAGATCTCGCCATAGCTGTCGCAGATCCATGTAGATAAAACCACCAGAGGGAAGTCTTTTTCCGGGGTATAGGAGGGGAATGCCTAGCCGAGTATAGGCAGCTCCTAAGCCTACCAAAGGCAATGCTGTCAAGTCTAGGTTTGGACACCGGTACTGCAAGGCCTGCAAAATCGAGCTGGCGATCGCGTCCTCCCCGTGACCATTACTCAGGCAAAGCAGTTGTTTCATACCTGCATTAACTGAAAAGTTGCGGCAAATCGTGACCAATCATCCTCCTGATCAAGGGCTTGCCAAATGTATTCCATCTGAGGACGGATGAGAATAACAGGGGGATTGGCGACCTCTAGAGTTTTGGCAATTGCTGCTTGTTGTAACGGAGTGGCTTGTTGCAGCAGTTCAAAATAGATTTTTTTCCAAGGGTCTAGAAGTTTTTGATCTGCGGGTGGGAGTGTTGGGCTTTGGCAAAAAATATGACCCACGCCCACGGCCCACTGCGGGGAAAATTCTTGCTGCAGACTGACAAAGAATTGGGGATAACTGATGGTGCTATGCCTGAGAAAGGCTTGGGTCTTTGCTACTAGGGGACGGCCAAGCTCTAGGGGAAGATTTGTCCAACCAAAGCATTTGAGCATGAGTCTCAGGTAGGTGGTTTGACAGCGATCGCCAAAGGTTTTCAGGGCAGCTTGCATTTCCTCAAGGGGCAGTGGGATTTGCAGCTCCTCTAGATTCCAAGCAGGCTGGTTGATTGCCATAGGCCTAGCGGTCATAATAAATAAAATAAGTGGCTGTAAATCCCAAACCATAGTGCTCCAGAAAACAGAGGGATCATAGTCAAAACTTTCGCTCGTAATGGCCATATTATCGATGTTCAAAACACCGTGGCAAAAGCCCGCCATCAACCACTGCGCTGCCAGATTTGCTGTTCGTGTCACCAGCTCACGAGAGAAAGTGCAATCCCGTTCCTCCGTAATCTCAAGCAGATGTGGGTAGTAGTCATTGACATCATCGAGTAACCGGCGCATCAAGTCGGATCGTCGCAGATAGTGAAGTCGCTCAAAGGTGCCAAAAGAATATGGGATTGACCAAGGCGCACCAAAACGGCGATCGCTCATCACCCCGCCAGAGAGACTGCCCCGTTTCCACTACGCTGAGACTGCGAAAGGTACGCACACCAAGACGATGGAGAAGCTCACTCGCCAAAACCTCACACCCCCTTTCAATGTAAGACGACCATCTCCACCTCGGGAACAGGGTGTCGTACCCGAACCTTTTTTATCAAGGTCATACAGCCGACCATCTCCTAAACGAGGACTGTATTCCCCGAATTGGTAACCGTGATAGCGTATCGCCCAAAAGGGTTCTCGCCCCTAAAATTGGCCAAAGGCCGCAATAAAATCGGCAGCGATGACTTCGTCCATCAAGAGCAAAAGGGCATCATTGCCAAAACGCAGAATAGGCTGTGGAAAGGCTGCTACTTGTACTTCATCCCAGTGCTCTTCTCCTAGGGCGAGAAACGCGGGTTCGTACTCAAGAGTTTGAAAACAATGTCGAGACCTTCAGATCCTGCTGAGCTATTGTAGTGTTTTGGCCGTCTTCCCTTTGGACTTTTTGGGGTTGGGAGGATCCACTAGTGTGCGCAGATGGGCTTGAATCTGCTGATGCCGTTCAATTCCCTCAAAGGCAAAGGGATTGTAACTGCGCTCTCGAATCAAACTGCGGATATAGCGAATACGTTCCTCCGTAGGCGGGTGCGTGGAAAACCATGGCAGGGGTGGCTCCTGATTGCGGTATTCCTTCTTGAGGGTATGCATTAAATTGAGAAGGCCATCGGCAGCATAACCTGCCCGTGCTAGGATGCGTGTTCCCAAAATATCTGCTTCTCGCTCCATTTCCCGACTATAGCGAGTCACAAGCAGCCCTGTCAGGTAGCCGCCAGTGGGGAATAACCGCGTCAAGTTAGCAGTGGCTGTGCCCTGTACCATCAGGCGAAACCCATGGGAAAGCACCGCGTGCGCCATTTCGTGGGCAAGTAACCCGGCCAATTCTGCTTCTGTATTGGCTTTAAGAATTGCACCCGTGTGGATAAAGATCTTGCCGCCCGGCAAGGCAAAGGCATTGAGGTCGTTATCTTTGATAACAAAAAACTCGTACTCAAACTCATTGCGACCCGCCATTTTGGCAAGACGTTGCCCTAGGTCATTGATGTAGGCTTGAACTTGCGGATCCTCAAGCAGCTTCACTTGGCGACTAATCTGCCGCGCTGCTGAGCGGCCAAGGGCAGATTCTCCCTGTATCATCAAGGCCATCATTTGAATCGAGTCCAAAGACAGGAGGGGATTGCCCGTGACAGCCACACCCACCAGTCCGGTGAGGGCACCCACAATCATACCTTCGCGCAACTGCCCCTGAAGACGGCGACGGAAGCGTTGCATCCGCTCTGTAGCCAATTGTTGAAATTCAGGTGTAGCGGGGTGGTCAGGATTCAACAGGACAAAGCGTTGGGCAGCCAGTGCTGCTTCCAGCCACTGTTGCTGGCGATCGTTAAGTGTGACGAGGGTACGATGAATATCGGGTTGATCGGGATAGAGGCTGGCAACTTGTTCGAGGTGGGCATAGGCCTCTTTGAGGGAACCTTGCTGTACGAGAAACTCAGCAAAGCGCACCTGGCCAGGAATAAACTCTGGAAACTGCTCTACCAAAAGCTGTAGCGGTACGGCTTGGGCACTGTAGAGTTGGGAGTCGCCTTGAACTTCACGCCAATAGACTTGGGCAGCGGGGGGCAGTTGACTGATTTCCTGTACAGGCGGAGGGATGACCCGAGGGGGTGGTAAGTTTAAGTCAGGTTTGGCTTTTTGGTAGTAGGTTTGGGCAGCGGCAAAGTCTCCTAATTGCCAGTGGCGATCGCCCTCTCGTAGAAGTGCTAAACGTGCCTCTTGAGCTACTTGCTCTGCTGTGAGTTGCAGTGTTGTTGGAGCCTGCGGAGAATTGGCAGCCACTATCGGTGAAGGTTCTTTAGGGGGTGCTGGTGAATCCCCCTTGATCTCCGTGCTAGTGGGTAGGGAAGGGGGAGATTCTACAGGAGGGATTACTTCTGCGGCAGCTTGGGACGGCAGCGGCAATAAATCAATAGCAGTATCCTGAGATTGCGGCAGGCGAGCTTGGGCAAACGGTTCTTCTTTAATCAGTGCAATCCATTCATTTTCTGCCCCAGCGGTTTGGGGTGGCGATATCTCCGCTGCTCTCATAGGTTCGAGACCCATCCCTAAAAGAAGAGCAATACTCAACAGCCAGTAGCGCAACCCATCTTTCACCATGACGCTGTCCTCCAACCACCTGATGCCTTATAGTCTAACCACAGCTCACAACTACAATCGGGCAAACATTACAATGAAACTATTAGTGGATTTGAAATAGAATGACCTCTGCTTTAGAAGAAAAATTACGGACTGTCTTTAGTCCTGAGCAGGCACATCTACTAGCAGAAGTAATCCGTGAGGCCTATGACGAGGTAGTTAAGGCCAAAGACTTTAATGAGTTAAAATCAATTGTTGCCGATTTAGCTCAAGCCCAAAAACGCACCGAAGAGCGAGTTGAAGAGCTAGCTCAAGCCCAAAAGCGCACCGAAGAGCGAGTTGAAGAGCTAGCTCAAGCCCAAAAACGCACCGAAGAGCGAGTTGAAGAGCTAGCTCAAGCCCAAAAACGCACTGAAGAGCAAGTTGTTCAGTTGGCTGCCGCCGTAGATAGACTTTCTGCTGCCCAAGAACGCACAGAAAGAGCAGTTAGGCAACTGGCGCGGCAGGTGGGTGGTCTCAGTGAAGCTCTCGGGGGCTCCCTAGAAGACCTAGCTTTGGAAGTAGTGCCGGAAATTCTCGAGTACCGTTGGGGGATGGAAATTGAATTTTGCAATCGCGACACCCTGCCCCTAGGAAATGGCGAGTATGAGTTTGACTTAGTAATTCGCGGTCAAGTGGAAGGACGACCGGTATTGGTTTTAGGAGAGGTGAAGAGCAACATTACGGCATCAGAGGTGGAACGATTTTTGAACCTTGTGACTCAAGTGGAGGCCAGTGAGGAGATTCGTCCCCTCTTTTTCGGCTACCGTCTAGAACGGGCAGCCAAAGACTTGATTCGAGAACGAGGCGCCGCCATGGTCTCTACACGGGGTAAATACTTTCCCGAATGAGCCTTAAGAATTTTGGTATTACTGGGGAAACAACAGTCTTAACAGCGATAGGTGACAACGAGCAGCTCGCTAATCTTGCCGCGTTTATGGCTATTCGAGTTGATCACACGGCTGGCCTTAAGTTCAATGCACTGCCAAGAGCGATACAGTTGCAGTACGGGTTCAACCCATGCATTGCTGATCATGACATAGCATCCCCGTTGAACCAGCTCCTCTACCACCTTGGCTAGGGCAATCTGTTCTACTTCGCCAAAGGGTTGTTCTGTGTAACTGGTAAAGTTGGCAGTTTTAGAAAGGGGATAATAGGGGGGATCAAAGTAGATAAAATCCCCCGCTGCTGCCCATGTTAAAACCTCTTGAAAATCCGCCACACTCAAGGTCACGTTTTCCAAGGCAAGACTGGCTTGGCGCAGCGTCTCAGGATCAAAAATCTGGGGATTGGCATAGCGCCCCATGGGAACATTGAACTGGCCGGCACGATTGACGCGATAGAGACCGTTAAAACAGGTCTTATTGAGATAGATAAACCGAGCTGCCCGCGTCAGGGAATCGAGTTGCTGCTGATTTAAGCTGCGAATGTAGTAGTAAAAGGTTTCACTGTGCTGTTGACGATACTCGGTGAGTCGGGCAATCAAGTCTTCAACGCGATCGCGCACAATTTGGTAGCAATTGATAAGTTCAGCATTGCGATCGCTCAACCGCGCCTGCTGAAACTGAAACTGCCCTCGCTGGGCTTGGCCAAAGAGATACCAATAGAGCGCCGCACTGCCACAAAATGGCTCAGCATAGCAGCAGCATTCCTGGGGCAAGTAGGGAGCTATCTGGCTCAGCAACTGAGACTTGCCGCCGGCCCACTTGAGAAATGGCTTCGGATTGAGGGGTGTTGTCGTCCCCACTAGGCTGGTGGAAACAAGAGAAACAACAGTCCCTGCTGCCCCACGAGCAATTCCCGCAGGAGCGTAACAATGCCTACCCAAATAATGGGGCTAATGTCCACCCCCCCCAAAGGCGGCACAATGCGGCGAGTGGGTGCAAGAACCGGCTCTGAGAGCCAATAAATAATTTTCAATGGTCCTTGGGTGAGGCTAATCTGGGGGTACCACGTGAAGATGATACGCACAAGAAAAATCAACGTCAAAATGGCGAGGATAACGCCTAGTACCCAATTGATAACAATAACAGCAGGCATTGACATTGTTTAGACTATCTCAAACTATTATCCCAAAAAATGATCAAGGGCAGCCTTGAGTTCTGCTAGCTCCTGATCAATGCGTCCCTCCTGAGCGGCACGAGTCACACATTCATTCAAATGCTCATCGAGAATCAGCCGTGCCACCCGGTCCAACGCTCCCCGCACGGCGGCAATTTGAATCAATACCTCTGGACAAGGGCGACTGTCCTGCACCATAGCTTTGATGCCACGCACGTGCCCTTCAATGCGCGACAGCCGATTGACGATCGCCCGCAGCGATTCCTCACTGTGGTGATGGGGGTGAGAATGCAAAGAGGGGGAAGAATGGGAATGGGATTCAGTGCCCACGGCAAACAGTCCTAAACAATCAGTAAAACAATGAATAAATCACTCAAGAACGCCACAAATTAAGGCATTGTGACCTCCCGTGGAAGGTGATTGCATAGATTATTAATACTTGCACAGCAATTGTAGCAAACTTGCTAGGCGTGCTTGGTTTTGGGCATGAAAGAACTGTAGCTGGATGTTCTTTAGTGGGCGTTCACCCTAGGCGTGACTCCTTTAACTGTTGCCCTTGGGGAACTCGTGATAGTATCGGGACACATCCCCGCAGGACGCAGTGGACGAACCAACGTGACAGAACCAATTTTTTGGTTGGCAGTGTCACTGGTATTAGTGGCCGTATGCTTGGCAGCCGTTCTGGTTGCCGCAATTCCGGCATTTATAGAGCTGGCACGGGCTGCCCGCAGTGCTGAAAAGCTTTTTGATACATTGGGGCGGGAGCTACCGCCTACATTGGAAGCCATTCGTTTGACGGGCTTGGAGATTAGCGATCTCACGGATGACATTAGCCAAGGTGTAGAAAGTGCGGGGAATGTAGTCAAGCAGGTAGATCAGGGCATTGCAGCAGCAAAACGGCAGGTTCAGGAGGTAAAAGTCACCACCCGTAGTGTCTTTGCTGGAGTAAAGGCGGCGTGGCAAACGTGGAATCGTCCCAGTCGTAAGCCCTCGCGGCTCCCTCCAAGTCAATTGTCGCCGCCGCCAGAGCGATCGCCCCAAGAACGTCGTGAACAGGCTAAGGAAAGCTGAATCATCCCCTGGCGCAGGGTGGTCACTGGCTCGGCGCCTAGCTTAAGCTGGTACTCCGTAGTTAAGAGAGTCCGCAAACAGGCCGCAAGGGCAGGCAGAGCAACAGCATTGACTTCTTTTTGCAGGAAATAGACCCGTTTGGGATTGCTGACTTCGGCAAGTTTGGCAATGCGTTGAGTGTCCCGCTCATGGCTGAGTAACTTGACCCACAACCAAGTGCGAAATTGTTTGGTCAGCGTGGCCAATAGGCGCAAGGGGGGTTCGTTTTGTAGCAGCAGGTCTTCTAGTTGGCTTAGGGCAGCGGCTGTGTCCCCGCGCAGCAGGGTACTGGCAAGGGTGAGGCTGCTTTGTTGGGTAGCATGAACAAGGGCTGTAATGTCCTCAGCGGTAAGGGGGCGACGGCAGTGCTGTTCGCTGGCAAATAAGGCCAATTTTTCTAATTCATTGTGCAGCTGGCGGCTGTCATTGCCCACCGCTTCTGCAAGGAGCTGTACTCCCTCAGGGGAAAGGTGCAGTTGATAGTATTGAGCCGCTTTGCGGATCTGCTGTTCAATTTCAGCGGTTTTCCAAGCGGCAATTGGACTAAATTCCTGAATCTGGCCATGCTGTTGCAGTAGCTTGACGGCTTTGCTACGGCTGTCGGGTTTTTGGGCACTGGTGAGGAGTAAATGACAGTTTGCTGGAATTTGCGGTAGAGTCAGTTCTAAATCTGCAAGCAGTTCCGCACTACAGCGTTGACCTAGGGTTGTATTCACCAGCCACACCAAGCGATCGCCCCCTCCCAAGGGCGGCGTCATCACCTGCGCCAAGGCGGCTTGAACGGCTTCAGTATCCTCGCCAGCAAATTTCTCGAAGTTAAAACTCTCCCACAGGGGATCTACTACTTGTTGCCGTAGTGCCTTAACCGCTTGCTCTAGTCGAAACTCGTCTTCCCCCCAGTAGAAATAAACAGGCATTTTGCATAAATTTTCCCTTATCCATTAGGATAAAGACATTGTGGCGGAGAATAAGAAAATGTTGCAATCTTGTTCCCGATGGCCCTTTCGCTTTTTGGCACTGGGTACACTGGGAGTGGGGTTAGCAATGGCACCTTTATTTTGGCAAGCGGCAGATTCCCAGGAACCACCTACCCAAGCACTCACCATTTTGGCGGATGTTCAACAGGCAAATGCAGTGACGGGGGTGATTACAGCGCGGGGAAATGTGCAATTGCGCTATCCTGCCCGCCAAATTCAGGCCAGTGCGGCTCAAGCTCAATACTTTAGTCGTGAGGGTCGCATTGTCCTCAGTGGTAATGTGTACGTTCTGCAACAGGGGAACAGTCTCCGCGCTGAAACTATCACTTACCTTATCTCCGAGGCCAAATTCGTTGCCCTGCCTGCCCCCAGCCGCCAAGTTGAATCTATTTTAATGATTCGCGATGACCCTAACCAACAAATTCTTGGACCTGTGCAGCCCAAATAGGCGGTTTGCTTTACCCACTACGCTGCGTCTAGAGGGTGTGTGCAAACGGTATAACAGTCGTTGGGTCGTCGATCACGTCAGTCTCTCGGTGGTACGGGGAGAAGTGGTAGGTCTGTTGGGACCTAATGGTGCTGGCAAAACGACAACCTTTTACATGGCCACAGGGATTGAACGACCAGATTACGGGCGAGTATGGCTAGATGATGAGGATATTACCCATGCTCCTCTACATCAGCGGGCACGGCGGGGCATTGGTTATTTGCCCCAAGAACCGAGTATCTTTCGCCACTTGACGGTTGCGGAAAATATTCTTTTGGTTTTAGAAGAGACGGGCGTGCCACGACGCCAATGGCGCGATCGCCTGGATCAACTGCTGACGGAATTTCGCCTCACCCACATTGCCCATACCCTTGGTCGGCGCGTCTCAGGGGGAGAACGGCGGCGCACAGAATTAGCCCGTGCCTTAGCGGCAGGAACCCAAGGGCCTAGCTTTTTGCTCCTTGATGAACCCTTTGCAGGTGTGGATCCGATTGCTGTGCATGATTTACAGGAGATGATTGCTAAGCTGCGCGATCGCCAGATGGGTATTCTCATTACCGATCACAATGTGCGGGAAACGCTGCAAATTATTGACCGCGCCTACATTCTGCGGGAAGGGCAAATTTTAGCCGCAGGAAATAGCTGGGAACTAGCACAGAATGCCAAAGTGCGGCAATACTACCTCGGTGAGGATTTTCGTTTCTAGGCATGATCAGAGCACTGCGGCGCATCTGGCTGCCGACTCTCCCCAAATTAGATCAGTATCTTCTCTCGCTACTGGTGCCGGGGTTTGTTTTTGGCGTTACAGTCTTTACCACCTTGGCGCTGACCATAGGCACGATTTTTGATCTAGTACGGCAAATTGCTGATGCCCAACTGCCCCTAACAATTTTGCTGCAATTGATTGGTTATCAGTTGCCCACAGTGCTGGTCTTGGTTTTTCCGATGGCGGTGCTGCTGGCGGTTGTGGGGGCAATGAGTCAACTCTCGGAGGAGGGGGAGTGGATTGCCCTGCGCAGTGTAGGAATTTGTCTGCGTCGTGTGCTCATACCTGTGGTGGTTTTTGCCCTGTTTGTAAGCGGCTTGACCCTCGCGCTCAATGAAATTGCAGTGCCGATCGCCAAGTTTGAATCCCAAAAACTCATGCGGGAGCTTCTGCAGCAGGAGCGTACCCTTGGCTCAGGCACGGATATTTTCTACCCTGAGTACGATCGCCACGGAGAGGTGCGGCGACTGTATTACGGGCATCGCTTTGATGGTAGCCGCATTCAGGGGATCACAGTTTTGGACTTTTCGCAACCGCAGCTCACTCAGGTCATCAGTGCTGAATCCGCTGAGTGGAATGTGCGCCAGCGTCGCTGGTTACTTTCTCAAGGGGTGACCTATTTAATTAGCCACACAGGGGTCAGTCGCAATCTGTTGCAATTTGACCAACAGGAGATCCGTTTGCCTCGGCCTGCTCAATCTCAGCCACTCCGACCCACTGATGTAGATGAACTCTCCATCACCCAAGCACGCCGTGCCCTGCAACGCCTCGATCCCGATCGAGAGCCAGAACTGGTGCGTGCCCTAGAGGTTCATTTAGCTCAGTCCTATGCTCAGCCCTTTTTGGCCGTGGTCTTTGCGCTTTTAGGGGCGGGGCTTGGCCTCAGTCCTTCCCAACGACGGGGACGACAGGGATTTGGCATTAGTGTGGCAGTGGTCTTTGCACAGTACGTGCTCACGTTTTTTCTCAGTGCCTTGGGCAAGATGGGGACACTTTCCCCCCTTGTGGCAGCGTGGTTGCCCCACGGCATTGGTTTCGCAGTGGCGATCGCTCTACTGTGGCGTGCGAACCGCAGTTAGAGAGTTATCATGAAAAAAGTGCTGATTGCTGATCCATGCCGCAAACGTTTGATCTTCACGTTGTTGAGACGCGACCCTTGTTGACGCCTGCTGCGCTGCTAGCGGATTTACCCCTGACGGAATCCCAAGCCACCCTTGTGGCCACGACCCGCGATCGCATTCGTAACATTTTCAAGGGGCGCGATCGCCGACTCCTAGTGATTGTCGGGCCTTGTTCGATTCACGATGTCAAAGCCGCCCTAGAATATGGTGAAAAACTGACCCAAGTGCGCGATCGCCTACAGGATAGCCTAGAAATTGTAATGCGGGTCTATTTCGAGAAACCGCGAACTTCCGTGGGCTGGAAGGGATTGATTAACGATCCGCACCTTGACGGCAGCTATGACATCAATACTGGCCTCCGCTTGGCTCGCAAGCTATTACTGGATTTAGCCAACATAGGGATACCCGCTGCAACAGAATTACTCGACCCGATTATTCCCCAGTACATTGCCGACGTTGTCAGTTGGACCGCCATTGGTGCTCGCACCACTGAAAGCCAAACTCACCGTCAAATGGCGTCGGGACTCTCGATGCCCGTAGGCTTCAAAAATGGCACCGATGGCCACTTAGACTCAGCAATCAATGCCATGATTGCCGCCCAACAATCGCATCATTTCCTCGGGATTAATGCTGAAGGCCGTGCCAGTATTGTTGCCACCACGGGGAATCCCGATACCCATCTTGTGCTGCGGGGAGGCAAAGACGGCCCCAATTATTCTGCTGCCCACATCGAGATGGCTGCCGCACTTCTAGAGCGTAAAGGACTGACCCCTCGGCTGATGGTGGACTGTAGCCATGCCAATGCGGCTAAAGATGCTCAGCGTCAAGTACTTGTCTGTGAGAACCTCGCCCAGCAGGTGCAGCAAGGCTCCCGTTATCTAGCGGGGGTAATGATCGAAAGCCATCTCAAGGCAGGGAATCAACCAATTCCCAAAGATCTTTCACAATTAGTCTATGGCCAAAGCATTACAGATCCCTGCGTGGACTTTGCCACAACGGTCAAAATGCTCGAACAATTGGCCAGTGCTGTAGGCTCACAACTGGTCGCCAGATGACCGTCTCCCCTGAGCCAGAATTTTCTCCGCCGACAGATCTATTGAAGTGGCGCAAACTTTGAATCTTGCGTTGAATCTCTCGGAGTCTTTCTGGGAGCGGGTTTGAGTATTTTCAGTAGCCTTGTAGAAAATAATTTACCCTCCCTTGCCAGGGATCTCTCGGAATAGGCGGTTGCAATCCGCTCAAGGAGCGGCTATATTAAAGATGCTCCTGCTTTCCTTCGGGAAAGCTGATTCAATGGAAACGGCCATCCAGACTGGTGGAGTTGATGGCTCTATCTTTATTTTCTTTCCTTTGGGGAAGCTAATTAAGTGGAAAGAGTGGAAACAATTTGAAAGACCTTATCCATGCTGGTCAGCTCAAGGAGCATCATCATTTGTTTAGGAACGTTGCGTAGGTAAAGTTGCCCGCTAGCGAGGCGAACGGTTTTGAGGGCAACGACAAGGGCACCTAAACCAGAACTGTCAATGAAGGTAATCTCAGCGCAATCCAGCAATAAATCTTGGGTTCCCTGTTGAACTAGCTCAGCGACTTTTTGACGAAATTCCTGAGCTTGCGGGCCACCAAAGACCCCCGACAGCTTAATGACTTCAGCAGTGTTGGCCA
The DNA here is from genome assembly GCF_029335995.1 of Thermosynechococcus sp. Uc. Lineage (NCBI taxonomy): Bacteria > Bacillati > Cyanobacteriota > Cyanophyceae > Acaryochloridales > Thermosynechococcaceae > Thermosynechococcus > Thermosynechococcus sp. Uc. The sequence continues at coordinate 978 of NZ_JARJMS020000096.1, read as the reverse complement.
TAGCACGATGACGGAAAGAGACTCCCCGATAGTATAAGCCTTTTCCCTAGCGATTCCCAGACAAGGCTAGCTCTGTGAAATTTTGTGGAGCAAGCGCAACAAGCTGTAGTAGTCATAGTAGGCTTAACTCTAGCCGTTGAGAAATTTTTAGGACGATAACTCATGGTGCAACGTGGTTCTAAAGTCAAGATTCTCCGCCCTGAATCCTACTGGTATAACGAAGTGGGCACCGTCGCCTCTGTGGATCAAACTCCCGGCGTCAAATATCCTGTGATTGTGCGCTTTGACAAAGTTAATTACACCGGCTACAGCGGCAGTGCTAGCGGTGTGAATACGAATAACTTTGCACTCCATGAAGTGCAAGAGGTAACTCCCCCTAAAAAAAGGTAAATAGTTTCTGAGACAGTGCCGGAATTACCGGAAGTTGAAACAGTCCGCCGTGGGCTAGAAGTCGTCACCTTGGGACAGCCTATTGTGGGGGTGGAAGTACTTCTAGCCCGTTCTATTGCCTTTCCCGACCAGCCTCAAGCTTTCATTGAGCACCTGCGCGATCGCTCCTTTGCACAATGGCAACGGCGGGGTAAGTATCTTTTGGCTACCCTGAGTGACAACAGTTGCCTCGTGATTCATCTGCGCATGAGTGGCCAGTTATTGTGGCTCACGACTCCCCAGCCCCCGTGTTCCCATACCCGTGTGCGCTGGTTTTTACAAACGGGAGCGGAGTTGCGCTTTGTGGATCAACGCACTTTTGGCCGCTGCTGGTGGCTACCCGCTGACTGTCCAGCAGAAAAGAGAATTCCTAGCCTAGCCACATTGGCACCAGAACCCTTCAGTGAGGCTTTTACAGTTGAATTCCTCAGGGAACGGCTTGGCCGCTGTCGTCGCGCGCTGAAAACGGCACTCTTGGATCAGACCATTGTTGCGGGCATGGGGAATATCTATGCCGATGAAAGTCTTTTCTTGAGCGGTCTGCACCCC
>NZ_JARJMS020000092.1:0-51725 GCF_029335995.1 Thermosynechococcus sp. Uc | reverse complement strand
GGGAGGGAAACTCATAAGCAGTTTCTGTCACATCCTCTGCCATTCTCTCGCAGATGGTAAGTGCTTTTTTTTGGGGTAGGGGTAGGGGGTCTTGGCCGGGGCGTGCCACCATAACAATCGCTCCCCGAGGGTTCTTCACCTATTCAGTATGCAGTACAAGGGGTGAAATTCCCATTTCTGCATAGACCGCCTGCTCTTGATCCGTCATCGTTACCGTAATTACCTCTGCGGGTTCAGAGCGGCTAGGACGGGCAGGACGTGGGGGACGACTCTCCACTTTGACCACAGGAGAGGGTGCCGTTTCTGTCGGTGCTGTAATTACCTTGCGGCCATTGCCATTTTCGGCTGTACGGCGAGAGCTGCGGGGGATTGGCGGATGACTACTGCGGGAGGAACGCGGGCGCGTAACCCCCACTGCTTGATAGTCCGGGTGGTTAATGAGTTGGGTCTCCAGGTTGCTACTGGCAAACCCATTCGGTTCACTGCGGGGTTCTAAACTACGGCGTGGCTCCGGTGGACGTGGCATGGGCGATCGCTCGACAATTTCACCAGGGCTATCCTCCGGTTCACCGGGTAAATGTACCAAGTGCCCCAAGCCACCGCAAGCACTACAGGGGCGGCCAAAGAGTTCGTAGATATTTTGCCCTTGGCGTTTGCGGGTCAATTCCACCAAGCCCAGTTCTGAAAGTTGAGCAATCTGGGGTCGAGCTTTATCGGCGCGCAGGGCTTTACTAAAGTGCTCCAGCAGTTGCAACTGGTCACGGCGGGAATCCATGTCAATAAAATCCACAATGATCACGCCCGCAATATTGCGTAGCCGCAGTTGGCGCGCAATTTCTGTCGCCGCTTCGCAGTTTGTCCACAGCACTGTTTCCCGCGAGGTTGCTGAACTGGTGAATGAACCGGAGTTGACATCAATAACCGTCAGCGCCTCCGTGGGTTGGATGATGATATAGCCACCGGAGGGCAAATCGACACGGGGCTTAAGGGCTTCACGGATGGCAGCATTGATCCGGAAGTAATCCAAAATGGGAATGGGTTCCTGGTGATAGTCAACGAGAACCCCCACCGGCCTATTGGCATTCCAGTTTTTCAGGTGCTGTTTTACCCGCTTGACCCCCTCTGGGGTATCCACGACAATGCGATTGACATCGCTGCTATAGACATCCCGCAGCACTTTTTGGATAAAGTCATCATCGCGCCCTAGAAGCTGGGGAGGACGGCTGGAGGCCGCCTGCTGTTGAATCGTTTCCCACTGCCGTTGCAACAGTTCCAGATCCTCAAGAATTGCCTCTTCGGAGACACCCTCGGCCTCTGTGCGCACCAATAGCCCCATGCCAGCGGGCTTGACCAAAATGCCCAAGGCACGTAGCCGATGCCGTTCCGCTTCATTGGTAATCCGTCGTGATAGATTCACCCCCCGACCATAGGGCATCAACACTAGATAGCGCCCTGGGAGAGAAATATTCCCCGTCAGCCGTGGTCCTTTGTTGCCGGTGGGTTCCTTCATCACCTGAACCAGCACTTTTTGCTGTGGTGCTAGTAACTCGGTAATTGCCCCAGCGGTTCGCTTGAGGCGCAGTGGACCAAGGTCACTGACGTGGATAAAGCCATTGCGGGAGGTATCCCCTATGTTGACAAAGGCAGCATCAATGCCCGGCAGGACATTTTCTACCACGCCAAGGTAGATATCCCCCACCTGATGGGTACCCGTGGCTACAATCAATTCCTGAATTTGATCTTCGGCAAAGACCGCCGCTAACCGATGTTCCTCGGCAATAATAATCTGCTTAGGCATTCATTATCCTTAGAATTTCTTAACAAAATAAACGTCAGCATGAATTGGCTGCAGGCATCTAGCACAGTGTCTAGCCACTCTTGCCCCTGTAAGGGACTTGTGCAAGTTTGGCTTTAAGTATGGTTGGGAAAAGGGTTCCTGTAGAGGCGGCTTGGCATTGGAACGCAGAACGCAATTGTGGTGATACCTAAAAGGCTCTGCACGACTTGCAGAAGGGAAAGATGTCACCCCATGCCAGCCCTAATGAAAATGTATGCCTAACCTTTGGTCTGTTGGGCTATGGAGGTTAAGCAAAAGGGATGTTTCTACAGTATCTTTAATGGTCTCTGATTGTACGTACATCTGTCAAGATTGCATAGGGCATTTTGCAATATTTTTTACGGTGGTCGTCACTGCCCTGTTGCTCCCAAGGAGAGTGTGCCACTTTGCAAACCTGATAGGACACTTTGGCGATCGCCTACAAAGCTGCTACAACTATAAGCATCTATTAAGCGTTTTGGCTAGCAAATTAGCCACACTGAGGAGAGTTGCCCATGGGAGTCCACATCAAGCAGGCAGTGGAAGTTGCGACCTATATCATCTCACAACGCCTACAGGGCAAAAAGCGCTTTCCCCTCACCTTGATGCTTGAGCCTCTCTTTCGCTGTAATCTGGCCTGTTCAGGCTGTGGTAAAATCCAGCACCCCCTTGAAGTCCTGCGCAAGTATCTCACCCCGGAGGAGTGCTTCCGCGCTGTTGAAGAATGCGGTGCGCCGATTGTTGCTATTCCCGGTGGGGAACCCCTGCTCCACCCGCAAATTGATGAAATTGTCCGTGGCTTGGTGGCGCGACGCAAGTTTGTTTATCTGTGTACGAACGGAATTCTCCTAGAGGAAAATCTGCATAAATTCAAGCCCTCTCCCTACTTTAGCTTTAGTGTGCACCTTGACGGTCTGCGGGAGTGGCACGACAAATGCGTAGATCGCAAAGGGGTTTTTGATATTGCGGTGAAAGCAATTAAAGCTGCTAAAGCTAAAGGGTTCCGTGTCACCACCAACACGACAATTTTTGAGGGGGCAGATCCCAAAGAAATGCAGGAATTTTTTGACTTTGTCAGTTCCCTAGGAGTGGACGGTATGATGATCTCGCCGGGCTATGCCTACGAGTGGGCACCAGACCAGGAGCATTTTCTTAAACGGGAGCAAACCCGCGCTCTGTTCCGCGAAATCCTCGCCCCCTACCGCGCTGGTCAGAAGAAGTGGAACTTTAACCACAATCCCCTCTTCCTTGATTTCCTTGTCGGTGAAAAGGATTACGAGTGCACCCCCTGGGGGATGCCAAGCTACAGTGTGTTGGGCTGGCAGAAACCCTGCTATCTCCTCAACGAGGGGCACTACAAGACTTGGAAGGAACTGATTGAAAATACCGATTGGGATAAGTATGGCCACAAAAGCGGCAATCCCAAGTGCCGTGACTGCATGGTGCACTGTGGCTATGAGGCTACGGCTGCTATGGATGCCTTTAATCCAGCCAATATGGTTAAGGCCGCAAGCAGCTTGTTCTAGTGCGGACGCATGAGTTGCCAACGCTGTTCTGCGGTTTTTAGGGCGGCTTTGGGGGTTAATTTTCCCAGAAGAACGCTTTCGATCGCTTGCCCAAGAATTTGCGAAAAACGAGCATAGCCGCGAAAGTTAGGGCGGGCTTTAGCAGTGGCCATCTGATCGAGAAAGACACGGAGGGCGGGCTGCTGTGCCACAAAGGCCTGATAGCGATCATTGGTGCGCACCCGTTCATTCACAGGTAAATACCCTGTGCCCAAGGCCCATTCTGTTTGGAATTCTTCACTGAGGACATAGTCCAAAAACGCTAAAGCCGCCTGTTCCCGTGGGGGCGTTGAGCGAAAGACAAAGAGATTCTCACCCCCCAGTGCGGTTGCAGTGGTCTTGAGGGCGGGCATAGGTAGGACACCAAAATCCACTCCCGACTGTTGTAGTTGTGCCAATGTCCAAGGCCCTGTAATCTGCATGGCCACCTCACCGCGGATAAATTGATCCAGTTCATAGCCGCGTTCGGGAGCCGAGAGAATTGCTAAGCCCTGCTGTCGCAGGCGTTGCCAAAAGTCAAGAGCCGCGATCGCGGGCGGAGTGTCAATGTGGGCGGTTTCTGGCGTTTCTCCGAGATTGCCACCAGCATTCCAAAAGAAGGGCAACCAGGTAAAGACAGCAAATTCCCCTTGGCCAAGGGCAAGGAGCAGTGGGGTAATGCCCTGGGTCTTGAGGGCTTGGCTCACCTCCTCCAGTTCCTGCCAGGTGGTGGGCAGTTTTTCAATGCCAGCGGCAGCCAATAAGCTAGGGCGATAAAAAATGCCAATGTTGTTGGTGGCAAAGGGAATTGACCAGTAATGATTGCCGTAGCGCATCGTGGGAATCAGCGCCGGACTCACTTGGTTCCGGTAGGGAGAGCTTTGCCACCAATCATCGAGGGGACGCAGGGCACCCAGATCGACAAACTGGCCGGTAATAGTGGGGTTATACCAGAGCAAATCTGGTGCAGCATTGCCCACCACCGCTGCGAGAATTTTTGGCAACTGCTGGTCGGGCTGACCAACGTAGAGGGCTTGGACGTGAATCTGGGGATGACGGGCATTGAAGCGATCCACTAGACGCTGGAGCACCACGCGATTGGCGGGTGGGTTGACCCCGTGCCAAAACACGAGTTCAATTGGCTCCTCCGATTGGGTTGCCGTTGTGCAGCCAATCAGTAGCAGCGCTAAGAAGCCCAGTAGGAACGCCAACCACGCCCATCTATTGCAAACGATCAATAGTGCGGTATTGAATGGCTTCGGCCACATGGGCAGCGGCAATCGTTTCACAGTCAGCCAAATCAGCAATGGTACGGGCTACTTTTAGGATACGATCTGTGGCTCGCCCCGACAGGCCGAGTTTGGCGATCGCCCCCTCTAGAAGTTGTATTGACGCTTCATCCAATTGACACCACTGACGCAAATGGCGGCTTTGCATTTGGGCATTGCAATGGAGGTTGGGTTCTTCGGCAAACCGCCGCTGTGCTCGCGATCGCGCCGCCAAGACCCGCTGCCGTACTGTGGCTGAATCTTCCCCTAGGCTTTGGCGAGTCATTTCCTCTGGCTTGAGACGGCTGACACTTACTTGCAGATCAATGCGATCCAACAGGGGGCCAGAGAGCTTTGCCCAATACTGTTCTCGCTGGCGTGGGGAGCAGGTACAGGGTTGCACTGGATCGCCATAATAGCCACAGGGACAGGGATTTGTGCTGGCCACCAAGATAAATTGCGCCGGAAAAACCACGGATTGGCGGGTGCGGGCAATAGTGACTTGGCCATCCTCAAGGGGTTGGCGCAAAAACTCCAAAACATCCCGCTTGAATTCCGTCAATTCGTCCAGAAAGAGCACACCCCGATGGGCAAGAGAAATTTCCCCCGGTCGCGGGTAGCTGCCACCGCCGACAAGGGCAGGTCCAGAGGCAGAATGGTGAGGACTGCGAAAGGGCGGTGTTTGGATCAATTGACCGCGTTCTTTAAGCAAGCCAGCAACGGAATGAATTTTCGTTACTTCAAGGGCTTCTTCAAATGTTAAAGGGGGCAAGATTGTGGGTAAGCGCCGCGCCAACATTGTTTTGCCACTTCCCGGTGGCCCGACAAAGATGAGATTGTGCCCCCCCGCAGCGGCAATTTCTAGGGCCCGCCGCGCTTGATACTGCCCCTTAACGTCCTTGAGGTCCAAGTTGAAGCAGGGAGAGGGTGGGGGATGGGAACTCAGGGAATTGGCTGCCGGCGATCGCGAGTTAGGGTCATTCAAAAAGGCTGCAACTTCAGCGAGGGTGTGGCAACCATAGACCTTTAGCCCCCGCACCACTGCTGCTTCCGTAACATTGGCAGTGGGCACCACTAAACCAGTCATTCCTTGGGCTTGCGCCGCAACAGCAATGGCCAGTACCCCAGCCACTGGCTGTAAGGTGCCATCGAGGGATACTTCACCAAGAAAGAGATGATCGCCGAGTAAATCCGTGGCAACCTGTCCTGAGGCCGCTAGAATACCGACACTGATGGGGAGATCAAAACTAGGTCCTTCCTTTCGTAGATCGGCGGGGGTGAGATTGACAACAATGCGCCGCATTGGAAAGCTAAAACCGGCATTACGAATAGCCGCCTTAACCCGCTCCCGTGCCTCCTGAACACCCGCATCGGGCAGACCGACCACCACAATCCCCGGTAAGCCGCCGGCAACATCTACTTCAACGCCGACGGGAATTGCGTCAATGCCTAAAACCGCAGCACTCCAAACTCGCGCCAGCATAGTCTAAACGTCAGAAAGAGCACCGACGACTGGCCGTGTTTCGTCTCGGTGCCCTTAACTGGTTCGCTCCTCACACACTTAATGACCTTAGCAGAAATATCCTAGATTTGTCACCATTGCATAGGATTGTTCATGAAGTTTGTTTGCAAAACTACACTTTCTGCATCTGCCCTTAGCGCAGGCTGCCCAAGGTATGCCGCCAAGCCAACTCTTTGTTGATAATTTCCAGCGATCGCTGTTCGGCACCACTGAAGAGGGGTGTAATTGTTTCCAGAATTTGCGCCAACAGTGGTGCTGCATAGTTCCCTGTGGAACGCAATAAATGGGCATAGTAGCGAAACTGGGCTTGACCTTGGGCGTTGCGATGAAAAGCTAGCACCTCGGCGGTTGTCAATTGCCACACAGGTGTATTCACTGGTACCACAAGGGTGGGCATCCCCTGCTGACCGTAGAGCTGACCCTCCACAGTCGCTAAATGACCAATGAGGGCAATCCAAAGCAGTGTGCGGGTTTCAGTGACTAAATCGGGACTGAGAAATGTGTCGGCACTGGTGGTGAGGCGAGGGCTGATCTGATGGAACTGGGGATTCAACAGTTGAGAATTGTAAATAACTCCAACCGCCCAGTGGCGCTGCTCATTTTCGAGTTTGACAAAGCGACCAAAGCCATAGTCTTCTGGGGCAGGGGGGTGGGGGACATCCAACTGATCCACCAGTTGCGCCACGTAATCACAGTGGGAGTTGGACTTGACGATGTGTCCCAAGTAAATGGACTGCTCACTCATAGCTTGCGGCTAAGACGTGCTGTTGGATTTCAATCAACTCTTGAATACCTTGGGTGGCGACATCAAGAAGGCAATCGAGGGTTGGCCGATCAAAGGAACCCATCTCCGCTGTGCCTTGAACCTCAATGAATTGACCACTGGCCGTCATCACCACATTGAGGTCTACACTGGCGGCTACGTCCTCAGCGTAGCTCAAATCTAGATAGGGTTCGCCATCAATCAGACCTACGGAAACCGCCGCCACTTGATGACACAGGGGAGATTCGCTGAGTACTCCTTGCTGAAGTAAGGTACTGAGGGCATCTACAAGGGCAATGTAGCCCCCTGTAATCGCCAGCGATCGCGTGCCAGCGTCGGCTTGGAGGACATCAGCATCCACAATGAGCGTGCGCTCCCCCAGTAGAGACAAGTCTAGGGCCGAGCGTAAGCTGCGACCGATCAGGCGTTGGATTTCTTGGGTGCGCCCAGACAGTTTGAGAAATTCTCGCTCCTGTCGTGGCCGTGTGGCACTGGGTAGCATGCGGTACTCTGCGGTGAGCCAGCCTTGGCCTGTGCCTTCCAAAAACTTGGGCACCCCCTCTTTAAGACTGACGGTACACAGTACTTGAGTTTGCCCCGCTTGGGCAAGCACCGAGCCCAAGGCAAATTGGGTGAAATGCCGCTGAAAGCGGTGCGATCGCAATTCCTGTGGTTGACGGCCATCGGGTCGCTGCCACCCCATGCTTGACTCCCTTTCAATCACCTTCCCTATTAGAGCTTATTTTCTGGAGACAGCGCGAGAGGTTGCCATTGGGCGATCGCCCAATGATTGGAGATAATGTAGTTATTGCTACACGCTATACTCTTTTGCCAATGCTAAATAAAGATTAGCCCGTTGCCATAGAGAAGGAGTTTGACATTGAAAAAGGTAGAAGCCATCATTCGCCCCTTTAAATTGGATGAAGTGAAGATTGCCCTTGTCAATGCAGGGATTGTCGGCATGACCGTCTCAGAAGTCCGTGGCTTTGGGCGGCAAAAGGGGCAAACGGAACGATATCGCGGTTCTGAATACACGGTGGAATTTTTACAAAAACTAAAAGTCGAGATTGTTGTCGAAGATAGTCAAGTGGACATGGTGGTGGCCAAAATTGTTGAAGCTGCCCGCACTGGCGAAATTGGCGATGGCAAGATTTTTGTGACTCCCGTAGAACAGGTCATTCGCATCCGCACAGGGGAAAAAGATCACGAAGCGGTCTAGAGGCCAATGCCAAAAATTTCTGGTCAAACCCAGCTGCTGGGAGTAATTGGCGATCCCATTGAGCACACCCTCTCCCCAGAAATGCACAATGCAGCACTGGAACATTTGGGCTTGAACTATGTCTATGTACCCTTTCGGGTCAAGCCGCAGCAGTTGGCGGGGGCGATCGCCGGACTGGATGCTCTGAACGTTGTTGGCTTTAATGTCACCATTCCCCACAAGGAAGCTATCCTTCCCCATTTGGCGGATGTTAGCGACCTTGCCCAGCAAGTGGGGGCAGTCAACACTGTCTATCGCAGTGAAAAAGGTTGGGTGGGTACTAACACCGACGTGCATGGCTTTTTGGCACCGTTGCGACAGCGGACCTACCCGTGGCCAGAGATTGCCGTTTTAGTTTTGGGCTATGGGGGTGCCGCACGCGCAGTGGTTACTGCCTGTTATGATTTGGGCTGTCGGCAGATCTATATCAGTGGCCGGCAAAGGGAACGGCTGCAAGCCTTGGTTGCTAGTTGGCCGCAGAGAACTCTCCATCCCTTGGTATGGTCAGAGCGTGCCACGTGTTTAGAAAAAGTCGGCCTTGTGGTCAATACGACCCCTATTGGCATGAATCCCCATAGAGACGCTACCCCCCTAACGGGTGAGGATTTAGCCCGCTTACCCGCCACCGCTATTGTCTATGACCTCATCTACAAGCCTCGTCCTACCCTCCTTTTGCAACTAGCTATGGCGCGAGGACTGCAAACCTTTGATGGTCTTGCCATGCTTCTTCATCAGGGGGCGGCAGCCCTAGAGTACTGGATTGGCCAACCCGCGCCTACTGCCATCATGGCCATTGCCCTTGAAACTGCCCTAGGGAGGGAAGAGTAGCATGGCACCTTGGCTGGCAGAACTGACGTGGTTATTGGTGGTTTTCGGAGTGTCGCTGTTGATTGCCCTAGGGGTTAAACTGATAGCTCCCCTCTATCCCTTGCCGCCTCATCTGGGTGTTATTCTGCTATTGGTGGTTACCCCTGCACTGTTAATGGCGATTGTCCTGATCAAGCTCAACCAAAGCGATAGCCAAAACCCCGCACCGTGAGAATGTACTGGGGATGGCTAGGATCGGTTTCAATTTTCTCCCGCAGCCAGCGGATGTGGACATCAACAGTTTTGCTGTCGCCAACAAAGTCATGCCCCCACACCTGATCCAGTAACTGCTCCCGTGGCCAAACACGGCGGGGATGACGCATAAACAGCTCAAGCAGTTTGTATTCTTTGGGTGAGAGATTGATCTCCTCTCCACGCAGGGTTACGCGGCATTCTTGGGGATAGAGACAAAGATCGCGGAAGCGCAAAACGGGGGGCACCATGGCCTGTTGAATTTGTGTTCGCCGCAATAGAGCACGACAGCGGGCCAGCATCTCTCGCATGCCAAAGGGCTTTGCCAAGTAGTCATCAGCACCAATTTCAAGGCCAACTACTCGATCAATTTCACTACCTTTGGCACTGATCATGAGAATGGGGACAGTGCAGCCTTCACGGCGAATGAATCGGCATAGATCTAATCCATTGATGCCCGGCAGCATGACATCAAGGATCATCAAATGCACTTTTGGATTTTCAAAGCTAACGTCCGTTAATAGATGGGTATTAATGAGATTCAGGGCTTCATAGCCATCACTGGCCACTAGGGTGTGGTAGCCCTCCTCCTGCAAAGCAAGGACAAGAGTCTCACGAATTAGGTCTTCATCTTCAACAACTAAAATGTTGGCAAGGGCAAGGGGTGTGGCAAAAGTAGCCTTGGCGGGTTCGGCAACTGTATCAATGGAAAGCATAAAAACCTGCGTAGGGCTCAGTTGGCTTCATTCTATCACTGACATTTGTTGCCTTATTGGTTCTTGAAGTTCATTGGGCCTGTGTATTGGCTCAGTTGACTAAGTTCGCTCAGCGATCGCGTGCCGGAGTAAAGCTGATCTTTAATCTCCCACGTCGGATACCCCTTAATCCCCTTGGCACGGCAGCGTTCCACTTGGGGATTGGCACCATTGGGGTCACATTCGACGTAGTTAAGTTCCCGTACCGCCTGCTTGCCAAAGAGTTCCTTTTGATCATGGCAATGGCTACACCAGTAGGCACCATACATCACGGCTCCCACTTGGGTTAAATGGCGAGCTAGGGCAATTTCTGCTGGGCCTGAGGTATTGACGATGGGAATGCCTGGCCCTTCGGCGTTAGCCATCTGGGTGTTGTAGATACCAAAGACCGCCACCAATGTAATCACAGCAGTAATGATGCCGCTGAAAAAGAGCTGACCGCGATCGCTCCATTCACGGCCCACAATGGTCAAGATCAGAAATGTAAAGCTAAAGACGGCTGAGGCAAGGCAATAGGGACAAGTGGCTTTAATCTCTGTTACCAGGATATACATCAAATAACTGCTGAAGCTGGTCATGGCCGTTGCCCCAAGAAAGAGCAAAAGCCAAGTGGTGTTTTCAGCATTGCGGCGGAGTTCTTTTTGCTGCGGCTGGTTGAACAGCAGGGGCAAGGCCGCCAACGACAGCATCCCTGTGTAGGCGACAAACCCAATGAGGGAAAGAGGAATGCCAAAGACCGTTGCCCAAGGGCTATTGAGAACAATATCACAGCCCTCGGTGGGGCAGGCCACCTCCTGATTGGTTAGCTTGGCGATCGTTAGGTAAGCGGTCACTACCATGCCAGCGAGGGCAACCCCGCCAATTAACCACCGCGACCAACGATGAATCCAAGGAGTGGAGCGTCGTCGAACCATAGGTGAGCCTCCGCATTGAATCACAGTTCAATCATACCGACTGCTCGACAGCACCGCTTGGGCATTGCGGCGCCATTGTTCTGGTTTAATCCGCCGCAGGGCAGAACCACGGGTGAGTTCATCCCATGCTTCATCGCTGAGGGTGGCCAGTTCCTCTAGGGATGTCTTCAGGAGAGGCGATCGCGGAGCAAAGTCAGCCACATCGGTGGGCTGAGCAAAGCGTTGATTCCAAGGGCACACCTCTTGACAGATGTCACAGCCTGCAACCCATCCTTCCAAATGAGCGGCAATGGCCGGGGGCAGTTCGGGGGCACGGCTTTCAATTGTGTGGTAGGCAATGCAGCGGTTGGCATCCACCACGTAGGGTTCAACAATGGCTCCCGTAGGACAGGCGGCCAAGCAACGGGTACAGGTGCCGCAGTGATTGGTGTGGGGGCGATCGCCCGTTAACTCTAATGTGGTGATTAATTCTCCCAAGAAAATCCACGAACCATACTGGCGCGAAATCAGATTGCTGTGCTTGCCAATCCAACCAATTCCCCCCTGCTCTGCCCAAACTTTGTCCTGTACAGGGCCTGTATCCACATACCAGCGGTAGTGCATCTCCGGTACCTGTGACTGCAGCCATTGCCCCAAGGCTTGCAGGCGTTTTCCCAAGACTCGGTGGTAATCTCGCCCCCAGGCATAGCGGGCAATTTTCGCCTTGGGGGGCGGCTCTGGATTGGGCTGATAGTAATTGAGGGCAACGGAAATCAGCGACTGTGCTCCGGGCAGGACCGACTGAATATCCTGTCGCCGCGGGTTGGCCATCCACGCCATCTCTCCTTGGAACCCTTGGGCTAACCAGCGTCGTAGGGCCGCCACCCCAGAAGGATGGTCATGGCTATAGGTACGCAAATCCACAATTCCCACCCGATGAAACCCCAACTGACGGGCAAATGCCTTAATTGCAGTAGCAGTGACCATAAAGAAATGATATCTTGTAATATCTTGCGCCGGTGAAAAGGGCTGTAGGATGAGTTTGCACCGTTTGCTGAAGGGGTAAGAAAGAGGAATGTCAAAGACACCACTGGTTGCCATTGTTATGGGCAGTGATTCCGATTTGCCAACCATGCAGGGGGCGATCGCCATCTGTGAACGCTTTGGCATTCCCCACGAAGTGGCTATCCTCTCGGCTCACCGCACTCCCCTGGCAATGGTAGAGTTTGCCCAAAATGCCCATCAGCGGGGTCTGAAAGTCATTATTGCCGGTGCGGGGGGAGCTGCTCACTTGCCGGGCATGATTGCTTCCCTAACCCCCCTACCCGTGATTGGCGTACCCGTGCCGAGCCGCCATTTGCAAGGGCTGGACTCACTCTACTCAATTGTGCAGATGCCCGTTGGGATTCCCGTAGCGACGGTTGCCATTGGCAATGCCCAAAATGCAGGCCTTTTAGCCGTCCAACTGCTAGCCAGTCATAATCCAGAGCTATTAGAGCAAGTGATTGCCTATCGTCAGGAGTTGGCTGCCACTGTAGCCGCTAAGAATGAAAAACTACAAACGCTGGGGGCTAGCGCCTATCTACAACAGCAGTAATCCCTGATTCAGGTGCCAGGGAAGAACCCGAAAGTCTTGCCTTTTGCAAATCAGGTGTGATGCTGTTTTCTCTGCTACGCCCATTGCGGATGAAATATCCCCCTAGGGACAATTGCTGCGCCCCGGTGCAGGCACACACAACTCCCACTCGGCATTGAAGGGTTCGTAGCCCAGAGCCACCCCTGCCTGTTCTGCCTGATGGCGTACCTCCTCAAAGCACTCGAAGCCATCGGGGCGCACGGCAATAATAATGTACTCGCGATCCCGCCGCCCACTGAGATTGGCCAATAACCTGCCGAGTACCGAAGTGGGCTGCGCCAGATCGGCTGTTTTCACAAGGACTCTTTGGGGATGGAGCATGACTCCTTCGCGGCGGCACTCTAGATAGCGTGGGGTGCGTTCGCTATTCTCAGCATTTTCCCGTGCCAAAATTTGCACATTGGTGCGTTCTCGTCCCAGACTGCTGGCACTAATCACCACTACTAAGAGGATTAAAGTGCCAAGGGTACAGGCCAAGACTGAAAGGAAAGGAAATAAGTCCAGTTGGAGGTGATGAGATTGACGCCGCCGCACAGTCTGCTCTACATGATCTTGGGGACGCGGAAGAAATCCTCCTCGCGATCGGGGGCGATCGCCAGTAAATCCTCGCGATTGGGCCACGGCTCCAACTGATCGGGACGGGTGACGTTGCTCACCTCAATTGCACGCGTTGTTGGCGGCACATCCGTGACCTCCAGTTCACTGAGCTGATTCACATACCCCAGAATGCTATCCAATTGCTCGGTCAGGGCTGCAATCTCGCTTTCATCAATGGCCAAGCGCGCTAAGTGAGCCACCTTGCGCACGTCCTCTGCTGTAATGACTTTTGTGGTCATGTTAATTCTTGCCTAGAAGTAAACATTTCTTGCCTAGAAGTAAACATCAATATTAGAGCGACCCGTGGTCTTCAGCCAGTTTTGTGCCTCGATATAGTTATTGGGAGCCAGTTGAATCGCCCGTTTCCAGTACTCTGCGGCGCGATCAAAGAATTGTTCCGCTTCCTCGGGGCGCTGCTGCTCCTCAGCTTGTGTTCCCAAATAGTGGTAGATCACAGCAATGTTATTGAGGGCTTGGGGCAGGCGGGGATTGAGTTCAAGGGCTTGGTGATAATACTCCAGTGCCTTTTCATGATCGCCATTGCTGGCATGGATGAGGCCAATGTTGTAAAGAATATAGCTGCGATCGTTGGGATCCTCTTCCAGTTCAAGGGCTGCTTGGTAGTTTTCTAGCGCCTCGGCGTATTCCCCGTCTGCTTGGGCAGCCATGCCATCGCGGTAATAGGCAAAGGCGGTTTTTGACTGGGCATTGGTGGGCAAGACCTTAAGAATAAGGTCAGCCATGACCGTAAAGGTTTTGTCAATAAAGTTATCGTTCCGTTGCGATCGCGGCATAGAGCTTCCCTGAACGATCTTTTGCTTAGTGTATCAAAAGCACCGCCAGAGAGCGTACTTCTCGCCAATGCCTAAGATTTGTAGCATTCCATCAAGAAGCCCCTAGCTCAGACCTAAGATCATCGTAGTGGCCATCGGCGCCGTGATGCTCACCAGATGTTGGGAGTTTAAGATTTATGATTGAAAATATTCTATTGGCAGACTCAGGAACTGGACAATCCGAACAAATGCTCAAATCGCTGATGGAGTTGCCGGCGATTCAACGAGCCACCGTGACCGTTTTGCACGTGATTTCACCGAAAATCACTGCTGAAGAAATGGCCGAACAACGTCAAGCGGGTGCCAAACTCCTAGCGGAAGCTGTTGCCCGACTGCACCTTGACCCCATCATTAGCGTCAATACCATGCTGCGGGAAGGGGATCCCAAAGATACCGTGTTACAGGTGGCCGATGAAATCAATGCCGACCTCATTATTATGGGGTCGCGGGGACTCAAACGCTTGCAATCTATTCTAGAGAACTCCGTCAGCCAGTATGTGTTTCAACTGTCCTCCCGACCTATGTTGCTGGTGCGCGATGACCTCTTTGTGAAGAAAATCAATCGCATTATGGTGGCGCTCAATAATTCTGCGGCTGCCAAAGCCTCTTTGGATTTAGCGGTACGCCTTATAGAGGGGGTCAAAGGCGGCAAACTCATTCTTGCCCATGTGAATCCAGACCTCAAGGGACATGCCGATACCCCCAGCACTGCTGCTGAAAAAGACGCGATTCTGGCGCAAGCGGCAACCGTGGCCAAACAGCGGCGGGTGGAGTACCAGTGCGTGCTAACCACAGGCAAACCTGGTGAAGAAATTTGCCGCATTGCTGCCGACACCAACGCCGATCTTCTCGTTCTTGGCTCCCCCGATCGCCGTCCGTCGATTGCCCGCAGCTTGCCCGATTTAGATCGTCTTTTGGGTACCTCCCTTTCAGACTATGTGCGGGTCTATGCCGAGTGCCCCGTACTCTTTGTGCGACAATTGGAGGTGTAGTCTGATCTGGCGGCAGTGACCTTTTTTGACGATCTGCGCTGGCAGGGCGATCGCCAGTGGCGACAATGGAGCGAAGCCCTTGAGTACGCCTTTCTCCAACTCTTTCCGCAGCAAAGGGATCAACCACCCCCCTTGGAAACATGGCTGCGCTGGTTCTTTGGGGGGGTACTGTTTGTTGGCCTTGGAGTAGCCCTGTATTTTCTAGGGCGCAGAGTGTGGCGATGGTGGCGGGGGCGATCGCGCTCCTCCTTCCCAACTCCTCTATCTCCTTTGAATGAGCGTCCCAAACCTGTGCGGGAGTGGTTGGAAGTCGCCCAAAACCTACAATTGGCGGGGGACTACCGGGGAGCCTGCCGCGCCCTCTACATGGCCTTGCTCTATCGGTTGCAGGAGGCGGGTTGGCTACCGATACAAGCCCACTGGACCAATGGCGACTACCTGCGGGAATTGGAGCGGCTCTTTCAACTGGGGGAGCGATCGCCCAGCGTACAGCGGAGTATCCAGCACCTCTTTCAAGTTCACAGTCGCAGTTACTATGGTGCCGAGGCAGTGGATGCCGAAACCCTAGCCACTTGTCAAGCCGCCTATTTTGAAGTGGAACCCTTCCTGCGGGGAACCCGGCAATGATCGCGATCAACCGTCGGCAGGGATTTTTCCTTAGCTTCGCTCTCCTTATACTGTTAGTGGTCGGCCTCCTGATTCTGCTGGCGGCACCAAACAACCGCGCCGGCTCCTCCTTTGATTCCTCTTCTTGGGGCACGCAGCAATTTTATGCCTACCTAGAGCAGCAGGGGCTGCAGGTGGAGCGCTGGCAGCGGAACTATGACAACCTCAAAAACCTCAAGGGCAAAGGGCACATTCTCCTTCAAATAAGTGGTCGTCCCCTGGGTTGGCCACCGCCTCTTGTGGAGTGGCTAGCTCAGGGCAATACACTAGTGCGCCTCTATTGGCATGGTGAACCCACCGCCGCCCCCTTTGAGACGCGGCTCTCCATGCCCCAAGGCAATGTCTTAATTGAAACGCGCCGCCGCATTCCCGTCCACCAGGGCGATCGCCCCCTCCTTGCCGATAATTACGGTTGGATTGTCTATCTCAAACGCTCCAATAGTCCCCACAATGATGAACAGCGCATCCTTGGCGTCTATCCTTGGTTAGTGGCCAATGCCTATGGCAGCCAAACCGGTCTTGCCAACTTTGCCATTGTGGCTCAGCTTTTGCAGGAGGTGGTCAAACCGGAGGCAACGATTTACTTTGATGAATGGCTCCACGGCTATCGCCAGCGCACCCCAGAGGAGGTGGTAAGTGGCACCGTCCCTCAGACCCTCTTCGATTACTTCAGTCGTACCCCTTGGTTGGCTGTGGGGTTGCAGTTAGTCCTCTTGTTCTTCTTCCTGCTATGGCAACAAAGCCAACGCTTTGGTTCACTCTTTTTAGAAAAAGAACCCGTCTCGAGTAATAGTGCCGCCTACATTGAAGCCCTCGCAGGCGTTCTTCAGCGGGCACAGCAGCAACAGTTTGTCTTGAAACAGCTGCAAGACTGGCTGCGCGATGATTTGGCCAGTCAACTCGGCCTTGCTATCAATCGTCACCCTCCTCCTAAGGATGCAGAACTCATTCAAGCGTGGCAGACAGTAACGGGGCGATCGCCTGAAGAGCTTCAAGACCTCCTCGATGTCCCCCCCAATGTTGATGATTCTCGGTTACTGCAGTGGCTAGAGCAGGCCGCCAGTCTCCTACAGGCTCTGAAAATGGCTACCTGACTGGCTTCAGTCAGTATTCACAGTCTAGCCCTTGGGCTTTGTCTTCACGTCCACCGGCCCATAGACAAGAGTTTGGCAAGCCAAGCGATAATTCTCTGGCTTACGGCGGAGCTTGCGCTCTTCCACCGGCGTGCGGGGAGAGAGATTTTCCATGCCCTCGACAATCTCAACAATACACGTGCCACACTGGCCGTAGCCTCCACAATTAAAGAGCTTGCCCTTGAGGGTATAGAGGTCAACTCCCGCTTCCATTGCTTTTAAGCGCAGATTCGCGCCGTTGGCAGCAATAATTTCTTTGTTTTCGTTAACAAACTTAATATTTGTGGTCACAAATTCAGCTTTGCTTGCCATAGGAACCTACGCTAGTTACCATTCTTAATACATTCTCATTTTGGCAGAAAAACTGCCCAACCATAGCTGAAGTTACGGGTAAATTGGCCGTTAAACTCTTAGTAGGGAAGCGGTTGTTACCGTGATCCGGCTGCTTAATAAAATTTGTTCATGCAAACGCTAAATTTTTGTATAGGAGGAGCGTAGTCAATGGGACTACCCTGGTACCGAGTCCACACTGTCCTGATCAATGATCCAGGGCGGTTGATTGCGGCCCACCTGATGCACACGGCATTGGTCGCCGGTTGGGCAGGGTCGATGGCTCTTTATGAGCTAGCTATTTTTGATCCCAGTGATCCAGTTCTCAACCCAATGTGGCGGCAGGGAATGTTTGTGTTGCCCTTCATGGCACGGTTGGGGGTCACGGGGTCTTGGAGCGGTTGGAGTATTACTGGTGAAGCGGGGATTGACCCTGGTTTTTGGAGCTTTGAGGGGGTTGCCCTAGCCCACATCGTGCTGTCGGGTCTGTTATTCTTGGCAGCCTGCTGGCACTGGGTCTATTGGGATCTCGAACTCTTCCGCGATCCTCGCACGGGTGAGCCGGCTCTCGACTTGCCGAAAATGTTTGGCATTCACCTGTTCCTTGCCGGTTTACTCTGCTTTGGTTTTGGTGCTTTTCACCTGACGGGTCTTTTTGGCCCTGGGATGTGGGTCTCTGACCCCTATGGCTTGACGGGCAGTGTTCAGCCTGTTGCCCCCGAATGGGGACCCGATGGCTTTAACCCCTACAATCCCGGTGGTGTGGTTGCTCACCATATTGCCGCAGGTATTGTTGGTATTATTGCTGGTCTGTTCCACCTGCTGGTGCGCCCACCCCAACGCCTTTACAAAGCCCTGCGGATGGGGAATATCGAAACGGTACTCTCTAGCAGTATTGCCGCCGTCTTCTTTGCTGGCTTTGTGGTTGCCGGCACGATGTGGTATGGCAGTGCCACCACGCCCATTGAACTCTTTGGTCCGACTCGCTATCAGTGGGACAGTGGCTACTTCCAACAGGAAATTAACCGCCGCGTGCAAGCTTCCCTTGCCAGTGGCGCCACTCTTGAAGAGGCTTGGTCGGCAATTCCAGAGAAATTGGCCTTCTATGATTACATTGGTAATAACCCCGCCAAAGGCGGTCTCTTCCGTACTGGCCCTATGAATAAAGGGGATGGGATTGCCCAAGCTTGGAAAGGCCATGCGGTCTTCCGCAACAAAGAGGGGGAAGAACTCTTTGTCCGTCGGATGCCCAACTTCTTTGAAAGCTTCCCCGTCATCCTCACCGACAAAAATGGCGTTGTCAAAGCCGACATTCCCTTCCGTCGTGCAGAGTCGAAGTATAGCTTTGAGCAGCAAGGCGTTACCGTCAGCTTCTACGGCGGTGAATTGAATGGCCAAACTTTCACCGATCCGCCCACCGTCAAAAGCTATGCCCGCAAGGCCATCTTCGGTGAGATCTTTGAATTCGATAAAGAAACCCTCAACTCCGACGGGATTTTCCGCACCAGTCCCCGTGGCTGGTTTACCTTCGCCCATGCAGTCTTTGCCTTGCTCTTCTTCTTTGGTCACATTTGGCATGGTGCCCGTACCCTGTTCCGCGATGTCTTTTCTGGAATTGATCCAGAACTGTCGCCGGAGCAAGTGGAATGGGGCTTCTACCAAAAAGTCGGCGATGTCACCACTCGTCGCAAAGAAGCGGTCTAGTCATTCCTAGGGGACTACTATGGAAACCATCACCTACGTTTTCATCTTTGCGTGCATTATTGCCCTGTTCTTCTTTGCTGTCTTCTTCCGTGAGCCTCCTCGGATCACCAAGAAGTAACTTCTGACCCATCACCCAATAGGTCTTTAATACTCGCCGATCGCCCCTGCGGTCGGTTTTTTGATTTTCAGAAGGATGATGCCCACTAATTTCTAGATCTTTCGCTTTTGCAGCCGTGGTTTTTGGTACAGTCTTTATGGCACGGCCAAGCTTGTTGTCTGTCAATCGCTAAGGAGAAAGCTCTGAGTACCCGAGTCATTATTGTCCGCCACGGTGAAAGCACGTTTAATGTTCAAGAGCGGGTGCAAGGTCAAAGTGATGCCTCTTCCCTCACGGAGCGTGGTCATTGGATGGCAGCTCAGGTGGGTCTTGCCCTGCGGGGCATTCCCATCCGTAAGATTTACACCAGTCCCCTGAAACGGGCTAAGGAAACTGCGGAGGGCATCCATGCTCAGCTCCAAAACCCTGAACTCAGGCCACCCCACTCCCTTGATCTACTGAAAGAGATTGCGCTGCCAGCTTGGGAAGATCTGCCCTTTGCCGAGGTGAAGGCACGGTTCCCAGAGGACTATCGCCGCTGGCAAGAAGCCCCAGAAACCTTGATGATGAAAATCACTACGGAAAGTGGCCAAACCAAGGAATTTTTCCCCCTGTTGGATCTCTACGACCGCGCGGGCATGGTCTTGGAAGCACTGCTGGCGGCTCACGAAAATGAAACGATTGTTATTGTTGGCCACAGCGGCATGAATCGTGCCCTGATTTGCACTGGTCTCGGCTTGGGGGTCAAGGGCTATCTGCGGCTCCAGCAGGCGAATGGCGGTATCAGTGTCTTAAATTTCAGCAATGGCTTGCGACAACCGGCTCAACTGGAAGCGCTCAATCTCACTAGCCATCTCAACGATCCCTTTCCCCAGCCCCGATTTAAGGAGCAAACGCTGCGTATCTTTCTTGTCCGCCATGGTGAAACTGACTGGAATCGCGAGGGACGCTTTCAAGGACAAATGGATGTCCCCCTCAATGAGAATGGCCGTGCCCAAGCGGCAACGGTGGCTGAGTTCCTCAAGGAGGTGACTTTCCACCATGCTTTGAGTAGTCCACTACTGCGTCCTAAGGAGACCGCTTTGGCTATTTTGCAGTACCACCCTGATGTAACGCTAGAGCTAGAGCCTGCCCTGGTGGAGATTCGTCACGGCGATTGGGAGGGAAAGTTTGAACCAGAGGTGGAGGCGGCATATCCGGGTGAGCTGGAACGCTGGCGGACAACCCCTGCCCTTGTGCAAATGCCTAACGGAGAAAACCTTGAACAGGTGCGCGATCGCGTGGTTAAGGCGTGGGAAGAGTGGCTAAAACGCTGGAAAACCAATACCCCCACTCCCCACAATGTTTTGGTTGTAGCTCACGATGCCACTAATAAGGTTTTGCTCTGCCACATCGTTGGCCTCGGCATTGAAAACTTCTGGCTTTTTAAGCAGGGGAATGGCAGCGTCACGGTGATTGACTATCCCCTCACAGGAGGTCTGCCACGATTGCAGGCAGTGAATATCACTACCCACTTGGGGGGCGTGCTGGATCGGACCGTAGCGGGGGCTTTATAGGCCATGGGGTGGCGACTGTTGCAACAGGTGCGGCTGCTGGATCCTGTCAACCGCCAAGATTGGCGCGCGGATGTGCTGCTAGACAATGATCAACTGGTGGCGATCGCGCCCCAAGCGGTGCCCGCTGACGCGGAAATCCTCCCAGCCAGCAATTGGATTTTAGCGCCGCCCTTGGTGGATCTCTACAGCCACAGTGGTCAGCCGGGCTATGAAGCGCGAGAAACCCTAGAAAGTCTTTTAGCAGCGGCAGCTGCCGGTGGGGTTCAGCATTTAACCCTCTTGCCCACCACAGACCCCCCCATTGATCATCCCGCTGTTTGGCAAGCGCTACAGCAACAGATTCCTGATACCGCTTGGGCACAGGTACGGGTTTGGGGCGCCCTCACCCAAGGCTGTAGGGGCACAGCACTAACGGATTTAGCTGAACTGGCAGCCAGTGGTGTGGTTGGCTTTTGCGATGACCAGGGGTTGACCCATTGGCCCTTGGTGCAGCGGGCACTGACCTATCTCCAGCCCCTAGGGAAACCCACTGCCCTTTGGCCCTTTGACCCGGTCTTGGCGGCCAATGGCGTGGCACGGCAAAGTGGGGTAGCTACTCGCTTAGGATTGGTGGAGCAACTGGTCTGCTGTGAAACGATTCCCCTATTGGCGATCTTAGAACTGGCACGCACGGTCTCAACGCCGCTGCACCTAATGCGCCTCTCAACAGCCCGCAGTGTTGAGATTCTGGCTAAGGAGAAGCCTGCCCACGTCAGCGCCAGTGTGTCGTGGTTACATTTGCTCTTTACAGTTGAGGATTTAGCCAGTTATGATCCGAATCTCCGCCTTGCTCCTCCCCTAGGAACGGTCGGCGATCGCCAAGCCCTGATTGAGGGAGTTAAAACAGGGGTGATTGAGGCGATCGCCATTGACCATACTCCCCTACTCTACGAAGAGAAAATGGTTTCCTTTGCGGAGGCACTCCCCGGCGCCATTGGTCTCGAATTAGCCCTTCCTGTCCTGTGGCAGGAACTCGTTGCCAGGGAACACTTGAGTGCCCTTGAGCTTTGGCATGCCCTCAGTACGGCACCCGCACGAATTTTGGGCATGGAGCCACCCCGTCTCGAACTGAACAGTCGCAACTTTGTTCTTTTTGATCCAACTGTGAGTTGGACGGTGACGCAGCAAAGCTTGCGATCGCGGGCCCGTAATACCCCATTTTGGCAGCAGGCTGTGCGGGGTCAATTGGTGCCCTTCTCACCAAGCATCAACTCTGGCCGCACCCACTGATCAAACTCCTCAGCCGTGAGGTAGCCCAATTCCAGCGCCGCTGCCTTGAGGGTCTTGCCTTCCCTGTAGGCTTTTTGGGCCACTGTAGCCGCCCTGTCGTAGCCGATGTGGGGGTTCAAGGCCGTCACTAACATCAGCGATCGCTCCAAGTGAGTTTGAATTTGCTCCCGATTGGGTTCAATGCCCGCCAAGCAAAACTCTGTAAAAGTTTGTCCCGCGTCACTGAGAAGTTCAATTGAGTGCAGCACATTGTGAATGATGAGGGGCTTAAAGACATTGAGTTCAAAATTCCCTTGACTGCCGGCAATGCCAACCGCCGCATCATTGCCCATTACCTGAACACAGACCATTGTCAGGGCTTCACATTGGGTAGGATTCACCTTCCCCGGCATAATGGACGACCCCGGTTCATTGGCAGGCAAAATGAGTTCCCCTATCCCACAGCGTGGACCAGAGGCCAACCAGCGAATATCGTTGGCCATTTTCATCATCGCCGCTGCTAAGGTTTTTAAGGCACCACTGAGCATCACCAAGGGATCATGGGCGGCTAGGGCGGCAAAAGGATTCTCTGCTTTACAAAAGGGATACCCCGTCATTTGTGCCAATTCGGCAGCCACGCGATCGCCAAAGCCGCGGGGCGCATTCAGACCAGTACCCACTGCTGTAGCGCCAATAGCCAGAGGATATAAATGCTGCAAGACGTATTCAATGTGGGTTTGGCACGCCGCAATTTGACTGGCATAAGCAGAAAATTCCTGGCCAAGGGTGAGGGGCACGGCATCCATCAGGTGGGTGCGCCCAATTTTAATAATCTCCGCAAAAGCCGTCACTTTTTCCTGCAACACCCCCAAGAGGCGGCGCAGCATGGGCAACAGTTGCTCGTGCAGTTCTATGACCACAGCCACATGCATTGCCGTTGGAAACGTGTCATTAGAAGACTGGCTGCAGTTGACATGATCATTGGGATGAATCGGATTTTTGCTCCCTTTAATGCCCCCCGCCAGTTCAATGGCTCGGTTAGCAATCACCTCATTGACATTCATATTTGTTTGAGTGCCACTGCCCGTCTGCCAGATAGAAAGGGGAAATTGATCGTCCCACCGTCCCTCAATCACCTCGGTGGCCGCTTGAATAATCCATGCTGCCTTATCAGCAGCTAACACCCCTAGGTTGCGGTTGGCAATCGCGGCTGCCTTCTTGACCCGTGCCATGGCATGGATCACCTCTAGGGGCATCCGTAGGCCACCAATGGGAAAATACTTTAGGGAACGTGCCGTCTGTGCCCCCCAGTAGCAGTCTGCTGGCACTTCAACGGCACCCAAGGCATCGTATTCTATGCGAGTCGCGGTTGTCATTCAGAGGATCAAACCAAGGAGCAAAAACTAAAGCGCACTGCTTTGTGTGCCAAGATGATTCGAATAATATCCTAAAAGTATTTGGGGAAAGCCAGTGTCAGACTGCGGTTGTCACATTGAAGCGAAAAATGCGGCGGAGCGCAAAACCCTGCGCATTGTCCTTCTTGTCAATGGGGTGATGTTTCTGGTGGAGTTGGGTAGCGGCATTCTTGCCCATTCCACCGCACTGATTGCAGATTCTCTTGATATGCTTGCCGATGCGCTGGTCTATGGCCTCTCCCTCTATGCTGTGGGGCGATCGCCAAAACACAAAAGCCGTGCAGCAGGTCTGAGTGGTCTTTTTCAAATGACCCTTGCAGTTTTAATTTTGGGGGACGTGCTCCGTCGCTTTATAGTGGGTAGGACGCCGGAAGCCGATTGGATGATAGCGATCGCCCTCCTTGGACTGGCGGCCAATAGCTATTGCCTTTATCTCATTGCCAAGCATCGGCGAGGGGAGGTGCACATGCGCGCCAGTTGGATTTTTACTCAAAATGATGTGATTGCCAATGTGAGCGTGATTATTGCCGGGGGACTGGTTGCCCTCTTTCGATCCCCTTATCCCGATTTAATTGTGGGGTTTGGCATCGCCAGCCTTGTGCTCTGGGGAGGGATTCGCATTGTGCGGGATGCAAGGAACCTCCCTGTAGAATAAGTAGGGTGACTTTTGGGGACATCTCCTGTGGGCGCACCAGCGATCGCAATCATTGACTACGATATGGGCAACCTACATTCCGTCAGTAAAGCTTTGGATGTGGTGGGGGCAAGACCCTTAGTCAGCGATCGCCCTAGTGAAATTTTTGCTGCTGACGCCGTAGTCCTGCCCGGCGTAGGTGCCTTTGACCCAGCCATGACTCATCTCCACAAGCGGGAACTGGTGCCTGTGATCCAGCGGCTGATTCAGCAGGGAATGCCCTTCTTGGGGATTTGCCTTGGCCTCCAAGTGCTTTTTGAATGCAGCGAAGAAGGAACAGAAGCCGGCCTCAGGATTTTTGCTGGTAAAGTCAAACGCTTTCAGTCTGAACCCGGCCTCACAATACCCCACATGGGCTGGAACCAACTCATCCTAACGCAATCTGGCTGTCCTCTTTGGCAAGATTTACCGCCCACCCCTTGGGTGTATTTTGTCCACACCTATTTTGTTGCCCCCGCTGAGCCAACATTGGTGGCCGCAACTGTCCATCATGGTCAGCAAACTGTAACAGCTGCAATCGCCCGCAACAATGTCTTTGCTTGTCAATTTCACCCTGAAAAGTCGGGTAAGATTGGCCTCCAAGTTCTCCACAACTTTGTTACTCTAGTCAAACACCAGCAGCCCTCCCATTGGGAGTAGCCAAGACTTCCTCTAACGATAACCATAGAACCGTGTGGCAAAGTTTTGCGATCGCGTGGGAGATAGTTGCCGCGCTTTCAAAATAGCAGCGGTGAGAAACATATAGGCCAAAATTCCCACCACTGCTAACCCCATTGGACCAAAACGGGTGGCAGCCGTATTCCAAAGTGCATGGAGAAAGGCCGCTAGACCTAGGCCAACCATTAAAATCAAGGGTGCTCGATGAGGGCGCAACACACTCAAGCCCGCACAATAGCCCAAGTAGCTGGTGTAGGCCATGTGTCCTGTGAGCGATCCCAAGACCCGTGGAATCAGCACCTGTAGGCCTGCTAAATGACCAAATTGACCGGCAATACTCGGGACGTACTGCCCAAGGGTTTCTATCCAAGTAAACCCAAGTGCGGCAGCGGCTCCTAAGAGAATGCCATCAAGGGGTTCCCATACCCCCACCTTTTGCTTCCATGGACTCGGTAGCCATCGCCCCAACCCGTAGGCCACAGCAATTGGCAAGGCCTTGAGTAACTCTTCCATTAACCCGGCGCCAATGAAGTTGTGGCTGAATAAGACCCAAAATGACGCATGGGGCGGATGCAGTTGGCCGGGTAAGATTCTGCGGAAAAAATAGATCATCGTTGGCAAAATCGGGCTTTGGAGAATTAAAATTTCTAGGGTCAACGTCCCTAGGAGCACCCATAGAGGTTTGCGTTTGCCACAAAGTTGATAAATAAAGTAATAGGCAGCACTGCCCAAATAGAGTGCCAAGACTACCTTGAAGGCATCAGGGGAGCCAGCAGTGGCAAACAGCAAGATGACTGCAATAACAGTAACAATGCCCGGGACAAGATAAGCTTTGCGCACCCAATCGGGATCGATTGCAAAAATAGGCAGGAGTTGGGTGAGGGTAAGGGGTTGATCAGGCTGAGTAGTCACAACTTCGGTGAGGGGCAGATACTCTAAAACGAATTCAGGGCCTTGGCGTCCCAATTGAATGTGATCGCCGGCATTGAGCAGGGTTAATGTCTTCACTCGCTGTTGGTTGACATAGGTGCCATTGACACTCCCTAGGTCAGCGATCGCCCACATGGGAATACCGCCACGCTTTTGACAGGTAAGTTGGGCATGGTGGCGGGAAACAGAAGTATAAATGTG
Source organism: Thermosynechococcus sp. Uc (assembly GCF_029335995.1). Classification (NCBI taxonomy): domain Bacteria; kingdom Bacillati; phylum Cyanobacteriota; class Cyanophyceae; order Acaryochloridales; family Thermosynechococcaceae; genus Thermosynechococcus; species Thermosynechococcus sp. Uc. The sequence goes on along the minus strand of NZ_JARJMS020000092.1, from coordinate 26,158 downwards.
AGCGTCAAGGACAATGTGGCAAGTATCGGGATCACGGCCAATAATTGTCACATCTTCTTGGGAGAGCCAAAATTGCGCCATTTCAGGGGAAATTTGCCGCAGTACCCCTGCATACTTCAACGTTGAATTGAGGGGAGAGCGATCGCGATTCATTCGTAGATCAACTGCAAGGGGGACGGTAAGACTCCCACAGTCCTACCTGCTCAGCACTCACACCCACTATACACTGAGCACTAGATACTTCCTTTGATCGACAAGGCGATCGCGGGAAGGGAAGTGAGCGGAAAACTTAAATGCCAATTCTTTGCTCTGGGGGACAGAGTTGACAAAAGTAGCACTTTGCGCAAGAATAAAAATCTGCTGATTCGGGGCTATAGCTCAGTTGGTAGAGCACTTCAATGGCATTGAAGGGGTCAGCGGTTCGAATCCGCTTAGCTCCATAGAAGTGAACCCTCCCCTAATCCATGAATGAGTCAGCAAGCCCGTCTGAATTGAGTCAAGTCTTGGAGTGTATTCAAGGCATCCAGAATAGCATTCAGCAAATTGATAAAAAGCTAGACATCCACATTGCTACCACAACTGAGCGCTTTCAACGCCTTGAAGAAAAAATTGATGCTGTTGAAGGCAAGCTAGAGCAGCAGATCCATGCCGTTGAAGCAAAACTGGAGCAACAGATTCATGCTGTTGAAGCAAAGCTAGAGCAGCGGATCAATGCGGTGGAATCAAGATTAGAACAGCAAATTCAGACCGTTGAGTCTCGATTAGAACAGCGGATTAGTACTGTTGAATCAAAGCTAGAGCAGCAAATCAAGACTCTTGAACAGCGAATTAGTGCTGTTGAAGCAAAACTAGAGCAGCAAATCAAAGCCCTTGAGTTTAAGTTAGAGCAACAGATCAGTGCTCTTGAAACAAAGTTAGAGCAGCAAATTAAAGGAGTGGAGGCGCAACTGGGACAACGGATCAGCACTATTGAAGTGACGTTGCAGGATATCTCTAAACGCCAAGCGGGAACGGATGCGCGCCTATGGGGATTTCTCGTGGCACTCTTGATTGCCACAGTGGGTTTACTGGCAAAGCTCTTGATGTTTGATTTGCCGCAGCCTTAGGGAGCAGTATTCTGGCGCAATGTGCGCAACAATTTTTCTAAATGCTTTGGCAAAGGGGCGATCGCGACCACTTCTTTACCTGTCCGCGGATGCCGCAACTGTAGGCGATAGGCATGGAGGGCTTGGCCAGGAAGCTTCACTTTCAGGGGGCTGCCTCGGCCATAGAGGGGATCTCCCAACAGTGGCCAGCCCAAGTGGGCGGCATGAACGCGAATTTGATGGGTACGACCGGTCTCAAGGCGGAACTCCACAAGGGCACAGTGGCGAAACCGTTCCTTTACGTACCAGTGGGTAATTGCTAGGCGGCCTTTTTCCGGGGGTACCACTGCCATCTTTTTGCGATCCATTGGGTGACGCCCAATCGGAGTGTTTACAGTCCCCATTTCTTGGGGAGGCTGGCCATAGACCACCCCCAAGTAGTGGCGCTGCATTTGTCGCGTTTTCAATTGTTGTTGTAGATGCTGCAGCGCAAACTCCGTTTTGGCGACAACCATGACCCCAGAGGTGTCTTTGTCTAAGCGGTGCACAATCCCCGGCCGCTGGACACCACCAATACCCGTCAAATCAGGACAGTGAGCCAATAAACCATGAACTAGCGTGCCGTGGCTATGACCAGGGGCAGGATGGACCACCAAATCCACGGGTTTATCGAGAATGAGCAGCTCTTCATCCTCGTAGAGAATACTTAGGGGCAGGGGTTCGGGGACTAACGCCAGCGGCTCTGGCTCAGGCAGCACCACCTCCAGCACATCACCGCCGCTGAGGGGCTGATTTTTGCGAGCGCACACTTGGCCATTGAGGCGCACATGCCCTTGTTGGATCAATTGCTGCCAGCGCGATCGCGAGAGTTTAGAATGCTGCTGGGCAAGGAACGTATCGAGGCGATCGCCCCCCTTTTCTACCCGAAAGGTCAGCGCCGTCGTCATTCCCTCCTATTACACCAGTGTATGGCCAAGGGCTAAACCCACCACCAACATGCCTAGAACTAGAAAGGGCTGGGCACTGGCTTGGTACTTCACATCGTTTTTCAGGGGATCCCTCAGGAAGTACATATCCTGAAACACAATTTGCGGAATAATCAGCAAAATGAGTAGCACTGCGTAGAGATTGGCATGAATTGCCATCAAGTAGCCCGCAATCCCCAATTGGAAAATGTCAATCATCAAGACACAAATCCATGCGGCGGTCGTGACGCCAAACATTACCGGCAGTGACGCCAAGCCCAGTTGGCGATCGCCCTCAACACTTTTGAAGTCGTTGACAATGGCAATACCCAAGCCCGCCAGACTATAAATCAACGTCAAAATCACAATTGTCGGCGTCAATTCACCAAAAAGCGCATGGCCTGCCCACCATGGCAATGCAATATAGCTTGCCCCCAAGGCATAATTACCGAGCCAACCATTCTTTTTCAGTTTCAGAGGCGGTGCAGAGTAAATATAGGCCAAAAAGCTCCCCAGCAAAGCAATTTTGGTCACGGGGAATGTGGGATGATTGGCCCATAGATCCAGTAAGACAGCAAGACTTAAACCCGCGAGAACCAAAACAATAATCTGTGCCCGCACTTGATTGAGGGAAATCGCCCCTGAGGGAATCGGGCGGTAAGGCTCATTGATTGCATCAATCTCGCGATCGTAGTAATCATTCAGCGTTTGCGTATAGCCGGCCATCAAAGGCCCCGATAGCAGCATACAGGTGGCTGCCTTGAGCACATCCTCTAGGCTCCAAGTAAATCCTCCCGACGATGCAGCGCCACAGACAACACCCCACATGAGGGGAATCCACGTAATCGGCTTCATCAATTGCAGGCGAATTTTCCAGATATTGGTCTCGCCGCTTTTGGCACCTTTCATGCCCAGCAGTTGACGTGCCGCTGCCGTTGTAGTTTCCGAGGATGTTGAAGTCGTCGTTGAATCGGGGATTTCCGTCATAGCGCTTGTTGTGCTCAGCAATCACCTCACTGATTATAGTCGTTTCCCTTTCTTCAAGAACTCCCTACTCTAAAGCAAAAAGGAGGTAATGCTGTATTATGTGCCTCAATTTGCCGATCGCCAGTGCCGTAGATCAGGATAGAAGCAAAACTGCCTTTAGAATCTTTCAGCGTCAGCAGAACAGCCCTAGATTGTGCCATGACTCCTGTATCTACCTTTGATCATCTTAAACGCACTTTACCGGCGCTCATTGCGACCGCGATCGCCACAGTGGGCGTCCTTGCCCTGCGGCTGGGCGGCCTGCTAGAACCTTTGGAATTAAGAGTCTATGACCAATGGCTGCGCTGGCGATCGACACCGGCCACATCTGAGCGACTTCTGATTGTCAAGATTACTGAAGCTGACATTCAAGCCCTCAAGCAGTACCCGATTCCTGACGAAGTGCTCATTCAAGCCGTCAATGAGTTGCAAAAGTATCAACCCAAGGTCATTGGCATTGATATTTTTCGCGATTTTCCGATTCCCGATCGCTTCAAACCACCCACTGATGTGCTACCTTCCCTCGGGCGGGTGATGATGACCCAGCCCAACATTGTCATTGTCTGCAAAGTAGGGAGCGAAGCGGATCCCGGAATTGCCCCTCCCGCTGGAGTGCCGAATGCACAGGTGGGGTTTGCTGACATTCCCATTGATGATGATGGAGTAGTACGCCGTGCCATTCTCGCCAGCCGTCCAGAGGCTGGTGACCGCTGCTTTACCCCTCAATCCTTTGCTCTGGCCTTGGCGCGCGTTTTTCTGGGGATGAATCCCCAAGCCGTGACTCAGAACCACCTTGAATTAGGAACGGCTCATTTTCAGGCCTTAACCAGCAACTGGGGGGGCTACAGCAACCTAGATGCTGCAGGGTTTCAGATCCTAATTAACTATGCCCATCCGCCCCAGCCCTATGAAACAGTCACCCTAAGCGAGGTGCTGACAGGTCAAGTGCTGCCCTCGAAGGTACGCGATCGCGCCGTACTTATTGGCCTCACTGACAGCGGCAGCAGCGACAAGTTTTTGATTCCAATAGCATTGCCGGGTCAAACCAATCGCCTTACCCCCGGTGTAGTGGTTCAAGCAGCCATCCTTGAAGATCTACTGGCAGCGGCTCTCGATCACCGTTCTCCCATCGGTACATGGCCGCAGGGGGCGATCGCCCTTTGGATTCTAGTTTGGTCTGGCTTGGGTGCCCTGATCATTGCCAGGGGACACCGCTGGGTGATTGTGCCGCTGTTGGTGGCCGGAGGATTGGGCTTAAGTGGCCTCACCTTTCTGTTCTTTTTACAGGGAAGTTGGATTCCCTTAGTCGCACCTCTTGTTGGCTTTGGTGGCGCTGCGGTTTTCCTGCTGGGCTACCGCGCTATCTCTAGCCCCTCTCCACCAGCGGCTACTCCCTTGCAGTTAATGACTGAAGGCATGGGTCAACCCACCACACCTGAATCAGCTCCTATTTTGGAAATCCCTGAAACCCCGCCAACGCAAGTCTCGTGCTTCGAAACGGATGCCAACGCAACGGTGCTGCAACCCGAAACGGCGATTTCCTTTACCCCCGTCGAGCCAGTACCAGCTCCTCCCACTGGGGATAAACCCCACGCAGCACCCACCCTCATTACCTCCGTCGTCGATCAAATTCCGCCCACAGAGACGCGCAAGACACCGCCACAACCCGTTACCGAAAGGGAAACCTTTTTAGTGGTTCACGCTGATGAGGCCGCACCTACCGCTACCGATTTGCCAAAAACTGCCACGACCGCTCCTGAACCCACAAATGCTGATCTTCCCGAAACTCAGATGGTGGTTCCTACTGCTCAGCCGGCAGCTCCCTCAGAAGTACCCTCGGCAGTGCGCCCTGATTTAGCGGAAACCCAACTGACGGTTCCCGAGGCCTTGACAACCATCCCGCAGACCCCTAATATCCCCAATCCCAATTTGCCTGAAACACAACTTCCCCTTCCTCAGCCACTGGCTACCTCAGAATCAATCTTGATGCCATCAACCCAGTTGGCAACCAGTGCGGATTTGCCTGAAACCCAATTGCCAATTCCAGAGACTCTGCGGACAGACCTACTGGAAACACAACCGTCCAACCCTGCCCCCCTGACTGCACCGCCTGCAGATCCCACTCAGCCCCCAGAGGTGATTTGCACTGTGGCAGTCCCCTCGCCGGCACACCCCACCACAGAGACGCAAACCCCAAGCGGCACTCAGTCAAAAACCACCGTCGTTTCTGACATTGCCGAAGAACCTAGTGAACCACTGCCTCAGACGGTGGGGGGACGCTACCGTGTCCTGAGTCAACTGGGGGAAGGAGGATTCGGACGGACGTTCTTGGCTGCGGATCTACACCTGCCGGATCATCCGATTTGCGTGGTCAAGCAGTTAGTGCCCTCCCGTAAGGATGAACGCTTTTTGGCCATTGCCCGTCGCCTCTTTCGGCGGGAAGCAGAAACATTAGCGCAATTGGGTGAACACGAGCATATCCCTCGACTACTGGCTTACTTTGAGGAGGGGGGATATTTTTATCTCACCCAAGAGTATGTGGATGGCGAATCCCTCAAAGAGGAATTTGAAAAGAAAATAACTCTCTCCCAAGCTGAAGCCCTCGCCATTCTCAAGAGTATTCTGGAGATTTTGCAGTATGTGCATCAGTTTGGGGTGGTGCATCGGGATATTAAGCCCGCCAATATCTTGCGCCGCCGCAGTGATCAACAACTGTTTTTGATTGACTTTGGGGCGGTACGCCATGTCCAGCCGGAAGATTTACTTCAGCACGGCAAATACACGATTTCGATTGGTACCCGTGGTTATGCCCCTAGCGAGCAAATGGCAGGACGACCCGTGATTGCCAGTGATATTTACTCTTTGGGCATGGTTATTGTTGAGGGCTTGACAGGACTTGCTCCAATGGATTTGCCCTCTGATCCCCACACGGGGGATATTATCTGGCAGCCAGGACGGCATCTCTCGCCGCAGTTTGTTGCCATTATCAACAAAATGATTAGGTATAACTTTCGCGATCGCTACCAGAGCGCCGAGGAGGTACTCAATGATTTAGCCAAAGCCGGCCTCTAGTAAGCCGCCGTTTGCGAATGTTTGGATTCTCTAGAGCGCTTGCAGGTCTACAACAGCAGTTTGCCCACTTTTGTCGCTGCTTTATCTTTGACAGAGGGGTGGATTGACGTAGTTAAATCCTTGTGAAAAAAAGCTGTATGATGGATAGTAGCGTTTCCTTTGCTCAACATTAGACACTTTGGAGGCATCGCAACGTGGCTGGAACGACAGGAGAACGACCATTTTCCGACATTATTACGAGTGTCCGTTATTGGGTGATTCACAGTATCACCATTCCGGCATTGTTTATTGCAGGCTGGCTTTTTGTCAGCACCGGCTTGGCCTATGATGTGTTTGGCACACCCCGCCCTGACAGCTACTATGCCCAGGAACAGCGGTCTATTCCCCTGGTGACCGATCGCTTTGAAGCCAAACAACAAGTTGAAACCTTCTTAGAACAGTTGAAGTAGGATTGCCATGACCAGTAACACTCCTAATCAAGAACCCGTTTCTTACCCCATTTTTACGGTCCGCTGGGTGGCCGTTCATACGCTTGCTGTGCCCACGATTTTCTTCCTCGGGGCGATCGCGGCAATGCAGTTTATCCAACGTTAGGAAGGTACAGCCATGGAACCAAATCCGAATCGTCAGCCCGTCGAACTGAATCGCACATCCCTGTATCTAGGACTGCTGTTGATCTTCGTCCTTGCGTTGCTTTTTTCGAGCTACTTCTTTAACTAAAACTCTTTCCTATAACCGAATTTGCTTAGGAGGAATTCATCATGTTGTCTGAAGGTGGACGTATTCCCCTGTGGATTGTGGCCACTGTGGCCGGCATGGGAGTAATTGTCATTGTTGGACTTTTCTTCTATGGCGCCTACGCGGGTCTTGGCTCCTCTCTCTAGAAGTTGGGGTCTTGGCGCGTACGCAATTGCAGCCAGATGAGTCCAAGAGTCGCTGCCAAAAGCACCGTTGCCGCCGCAGCGGCATAACCAAAGTCGAATAATGCAAAGGCCTGTTGGTAAATATAAAATACCAGCAGGTTTGTTGTATCTAGGGGGCCACCACCAGTCACCACATAGACCTGTTCAAAACTGCGCAAGGTAAAAATTGTGGTTGTCACAAACACAAGAATTAAAGTAGGTCGCAGCCCCGGCAGTGTAATGTAGCGAAACTGTTGCCAAGGATGAGCACCATCGAGGAGGGCAGCTTCATAGCGATCGCGAGGAATGGTTTGCAACCCTGCCAAAAAAACCACTAGATTAAACCCCAACTGCTTCCAACTACTGAGCAAAATCAGCACCGGCATTGCCCATGCCGGATCACTCAGCCAAGCAATGGGTTTACCCCCTAATGTTTGCACCAGTTGATTCACTGGGCCATTGGTTTGAAACAACCAACGGAACCCTAACCCTGCGGCCACAATTGAGGTCATCGTCGGTAAAAAGTAGGCTGTACGCAAAAGATCCCGTCCGGCAATTGCTTGGTTGAGACCCACCGCCAATAGTAAAGGCAGCGCAATCGTCGGTAGCACCGTTGCCACTGTGAAATAGAGCGTATTGCCAATCACCTGCCAAAAATCTGGACTCAGGAGCAATCGCTGATAATTTTGCAGGCCAACCCAACGCACCCCTTCCTGAGTAAAACTACCGGTTGTAAAACTAAGATAGACTAGGTACAAAATTGGCAAAAAAACAAAAATTGTCAGAAACGACAGGGCAGGTAACAGGAATAACCAAGCTACCCCTATCGATGACAAAAAAACATTCCCCCATCGTAGGAATCGCGATCGCACCATTGGCAAAGATGATGACCCCAAAATTTGTCTTTTTATAAATTCAATCCTAAGGTAGTGGCTCCCAAAATTGGAAATGATAAGATTGAAATCAAAATGCACGCCATCTTGGGGAGATGCTGTGATTCACACTGCGCCATTGCCCACGACTACCCCCTCTCACGTTTCTGATCATAGTCGTCTAAAGCTATTTTCGGGTTCTGCCAATATTCCTCTTGCTCAGGAAATTGCCCGCTACCTCGGTATTGATCTAGGCCCAATGGTGCGCAAGCGATTTGCTGACGGCGAACTGTATGTGCAGATTCAAGAATCCATTCGCGGTTGTGATGTCTATCTGATTCAGCCCTGTTGCCGCCCCGTCAATGACCACCTAATGGAACTGCTGATTATGGTGGATGCCTGCCGCCGCGCTTCCGCTCGTCAAGTGACTGCGGTGATTCCCTACTATGGCTATGCCCGTGCCGATCGCAAGACCGCTGGCCGTGAATCCATTACTGCCAAACTGGTGGCTAACCTGATTACCCAAGCGGGGGCAAGTCGGGTCTTGGCCATGGATCTGCACTCAGCGCAAATTCAAGGGTACTTTGACATTCCTGTGGATCATGTCTATGGTTCGCCAGTGCTCCTTGACTACCTGCGCAGTAAAAACTTGGAGGATATTGTTGTAGTGTCCCCCGATGTGGGGGGAGTAGCCCGCGCCCGTGCCTTTGCCAATAAACTTGACGATGCGCCCCTCGCCATTATTGATAAGCGACGCCAAGCCCACAATGTGGCCGAAGTGATGAATGTGGTGGGGGATGTTAAAGGCAAAACGGCAGTGCTGGTGGACGACATGATTGACACAGCGGGCACAATTTTAGAGGGGGCACGGCTCCTGCGGCGGGAAGGTGCCAAGGAAGTCTATGCCTGTGCTACCCATGCAGTATTTTCACCGCCGGCAATTGAGCGCCTCCAAGGGGGTGACTTTGAAGAGGTGATTGTTACCAACACAATTCCAGTGCCGGAAACCCAACGCTTTCCCCAACTCACGGTGCTGTCAGTGGCGAGCATTCTCGGAGAAACCATTTGGCGGATTCATGAAGATAGCTCTGTGAGCAGCATGTTCCGCTAAAATTAGGTGTTCTTAGTCACCGAGGAGGATGGCAGGCATGGGGCGAATTGCCTTACTGAGCACCAGTAATAAACAAGGACTGGTGGAGTTGGCAACGGCCTTGGTGCAGGAGTTTGGCTTTACGCTCCTAAGTAGCGGCGGCACTGCAAAGACCTTGCAAGCGGCAGGAATTCCTGTGACAACTGTTGCTGAGTACACAGGAGCAGCGGAAATTCTCGGCGGACGGGTCAAGACCCTGCATCCCAAAATTCATGGCGGCATCTTGGCACGGCGCGATCGCCCCGCAGACGAAGCGGATTTGCAAGCCCAGGGGATCCATCCCATTGATCTAGTGGTTGTCAATCTCTACCCCTTTGCGGAAACCATTGCCCAACCCAAGGCCACCCTTGCAGAAGCGATCGAACAAATTGACATTGGCGGGCCAACCCTGATCCGCGCTGCTGCCAAAAACCATGCCCATGTGACGGTATTAGTGGAACCTAGCCAGTATCAAACCTATCTTCAAGAACTGCGTCTTTACGGTGCACCTCAGCCCGCTTTTCGCTTGGCCTGTGCTCAGCGAGCATTTGCCCTAACAGCTAGTTATGATCGGGCGATCGCCGAGTATCTCCAAGAAATCACTTCTCCGGGGGCGCCAGCGGAGATTCTGCCCCCCGTCTTTCACCTTATCGGACAGCAAAGGCAAGCTCTGCGCTATGGAGAAAATCCCCATCAAAAGGCGGCTTGGTATATGACAGGGGCACACCCTAGGGGTTGGGCTGCGGCTGAGCTGCTCCAAGGCAAAGAACTCAGTTACAACAACCTGCTGGATTTGGAAGCTGCACGGGGCGTTATCAGTGAATTCTTAGGGGACAGTGCCCCCGCCGCCGTCATCGTCAAACACACTAATCCCTGTGGCGTGGCTGAGGGTAAGACCCTAGTGGAAGCCTACGAGCGCGCCCTTGCGGCGGATAGCGTCTCTGCCTTTGGCGGCATTGTTGCCCTCAACCGCCCCTTGGATGTGGCCACTGCTGAAGCCCTAACCCGTACCTTTTTAGAGTGTGTCGTGGCTCCCGCCTGTGAGGAAGCGGCGCTGCCCATCCTAAAAATGAAGCCGAAGATGCGGGTTTTAACCCTACCGGAGTTAGAAACTGCCCCTCCTGTTACAGTGCAGACAATTGCTGGGGGGTTTCTTCTCCAAGAGACGCCGTCAACGCCAATTGAGCCCCACACTTGGCAGGTGGTGACGGCCACAGCACCCCCGCCAGAGTTAATGGCCGAACTGATCTTTGCTTGGAAAGTGGTTAAGCATGTGAAGTCCAATGCCATTGTGGTCAGTCGCGATCGCCAAACCCAAGGGATTGGTGCAGGTCAAATGAATCGCGTCGGTGCGGTGCAAATTGCCCTCAGTGATGCCGGTGAGGCGGCGCGTGGGGGTGTGCTAGCCAGTGATGGCTTTTTCCCTTTTGCCGATTCTGTGCAAGCTGCCGCCCTTGCCGGTATTGCCGCGATTATTCAACCAGGGGGCAGTTTGCGGGATAATGAGTCTATCCAAGCAGCCAATGAAGCGGGAATTGCCATGGTCTTTACCAACCGGCGACACTTCCGCCACTAGGAAATAGCGATGGCGGTGCGACTCGGAATTATCAGTGATCCCCACATTGCCCTGCCGGAGACTATTCCGACAGATTATCCCCCTATTTTTCTCTACGAAGTCAGTATCCCTGCCTTTGAAGCCGCCGTTGCCCATCTCCTAGGGCTGGGAATTGATGCCCTATTGATTCCCGGCGATTTGACACGGGATGGCGAGCGGGCAAACCATTGCTGGCTCAGTACCTATCTGCAGACTCTGCCCATTCCCTGCTATGTGATTCCGGGGAACCACGATGTGCCTCTTTTTCTAGGGGACAACAACCGTATTGGTTGGGCTGAGTTTCCCCAGTGGTATGCCCACGCTGGCTATGGCAAAAGCCTCAAGCATTACTATCAAACCCTGCTTACAGACAACCTGCAACTAATTGCCCTAAACTCCAACCAATTTAGCTCAACGGGTCAGCAGGTGGGAGCAGTTGATCAAGGACAACTCGCATGGTTGGCGGCTCTGTTGGCAGAACCCTTTTCTGGATTGCGCCTTGTGATGATTCACCACAATGTCCTTGAGCATTGGCCACAGCAAAGCCAAAGTCCGCTGGGGCAGCGCTACCTCTTGGAGAATCGGGCGGAGCTATTGAACCTGTTGCGATCGGCAGGGGTGGCATTGGTCTTAACCGGACATCTCCATGTTCAAGACATTGCCTATGAGGGGGGGCTGTTTGACCTAACGACCGGTTCGCTGGTGAGCTATCCCCATCCCTATCGTCGGCTTATTTTGCAGGAACGCCCCCAAGGGGGTTGGCAAGTGGATGTGGAATCCTACCGCATTGAGTCCCTCAGTGCCTATCCCACTTTAAGTGATCTCTCACGAGAATGGATGCTTCAGCGCGGTGCAGGGTTTATGGTGCGCTTTCTTACCTTGCCACCTTTTAATTTATCGGAAACTGAGGCCAAGCCCCTTGCCCAAGCTCTATCGTCCCTCTGGCCGGAAATTGCCAAGGGAGATACCCAAGTCACGCTACCGAGCCTACCGGAACCTTTGGCCGCTTACTTTGACCAGTTTAACCACAGGCCACCGCTGGAGTATCCCCAGCTCCGGGACAACAATACAGTCTTTGTCGTTTAGCCATTCCTTTGGTTGGGATGGTAGGGTTCCAAAACCTGTTCTAATAGGGGGTTGAGGCACAGATTGGATGCACAGTAGTGACATTTGGTCAGTGGATTGGCTTGCTAGTGCTGGGGGTGTGTCTTTACATCCTCTGGGAAATTCGCCAAGTGTTACTCTTGGTTTTTTTGGCGGTGGTCTTGGCAACGGCGCTCAACTGGCTACAACTGCGGCTCCAAAGCTGGGGACTGCAACGAAGGCGGGCGATCGCCATCAGTATAAGCTTGACTTTCCTGATCATCTTTGGCTTCTTTTGGATGATTATTCCCCCCTTTTTGCAAGAGGCGCAGCAACTGGGTGTCTTGATTCCCAAAGGTCTAGGGCGGCTGGAGGCATGGCTTGATGAGATTGCTTACCTTTTACCAAAGAGTAGCTTTGACGACACTCCTGTACTTACTCGGCTCATTACCCAATTAGAGCCATTCCTTGAGCAAATTTTTAATAACTTCTTTGCCCTTTTTTCCAATACACTGGCAGTCTTACTGAATACGCTGCTAGTCTTGGTGCTGACGGTGATGCTAGTGATGGATCCTCAGCCCTACCGCCAAGGGTTTATTCGTCTGTTTCCAGCTTTTTATCGATCTCGGATTGACACAATTCTCACCGAAAGTGAGCAGGCACTCTTGGCGTGGCTGGCGGGCACAGGCCTGAATATGCTTGTAATTGGTGTGGTCAGTGGCATTACTCTTGCTCTGCTGGGGGTACGGTTGGTCTTGGCCAATGCCTTCTTGGCAGGTCTTCTGGAGGCAATTCCCAATATTGGCCCTGCTTTGAGTGTGATTCCACCGATGATCATTGCTTTTATTGACAACCCTTGGCGAGCAGTGGCGGTGCTGATTGCCTACATTGTCATTCAACAGTTGGAGCAGTACCTGCTGGTACCCGTCGTCATGGCCAAACAGGTAGCTTTACTGCCCGCTGTGACGTTGGTTTCACAAATTATTTTTGCCATTTTCTTTGGCTTTTTAGGATTACTGCTGGCACTGCCCTTAGTGATTGTGGGTCAGATTTGGTTTACGGAAATTGTGCTCAAGGACATTTTGGATCGCTGGCAGCCCAACCCGCCACCTGAAGCGTCAAATCCACCAATTTTGCCGCAGCCCCCGCCGACCCCACCTGCTCCCGCAAGTCCTGCCGCATCTGATGCAGTTGCTGAGGATGACTCAATAGAGACATAATCTGATCGGCAACAACTGCTGGCTCAATGGGACCTACCAGCTCCGGTACTATTTCTCTACCCGCCCAGATATTGGGCCACGCCCTGTAGCCGAGACCCTGTTTTACTAGGTTCCAGTCGATTTCTGGCGATCGCCACAACTGCCAAAAGCGCCGCCAGCCTAATCCTTTGGCGACGAGTGCCCAAAATACCAGCGCTGTCCACTGCCGCCCAATTGCCGGCAAGCTGACCAGCAACCCCGCCAAGCCATCCCAAGGGTGTGCCCGCCGAACCCGTAACTGTTGTGCGGGCAACAGAACAATCATCGGCACATTCAAGGCGGCCAGTTCTGCGGTATTGGCACCAACGGTGGTGACGCAGAGAGTCACCTGCCGCAGCAGGGGATAGTTGGGTAACTGCTGCCAGAGATAGATTTTCGTACCCCTTGGCGTCTCTAAATAGGGCAGCCCTGCACTGGATTGGACGAGTGTGGCAGTGGTGCCCTCAACGTGCTTGAGTTCCGGGTTAAAGTGGGGATTGGCATAGCAGCTAAGGGCGTTGAGCGTCAGGGTGGGTGCCACTGGAATTACACAGTGAATCGGGGGATGGGCGGCAGCTAAATGGTCGGCGATCCCAAGGGAAAGGGGTACCCCCAACTTAAGTTTATTGGGCTTGGAACCGACCATCAGCCCCACAAGGGGAGCATCTGCAGCAATGCCTATCTGTTGGCGCACATCAGGCAGAGAATCAAAGGTGAGGGTCTGCACATCGGTCATCAGATCTCCTACTACCGCCACCTTGGCTCTTGTTTTGCCCATTGGTAGAGGACGGCGCAGCCCAATGCCATCTACCCACCTTTGCCAACGTGCCTGCCACTCACAGTAGAGCACACAGCGGTAGCCTAACCGCCTAGCCAGCAGGACTGCAAACAGTTGATCACCTCCCAAAAAGACCACAACGCCTTGGGAAAACCAATCCCAATTGCTGCGAGTGGTTTTTGTGCGCACAAGGTGCCAAAACTCTGTGGCCGGCAACACCCGATCTACCCCTAGATAGCGGCGAGCCATTTCTGCTTCCTGACCACTGGCATGGGGACAGGGAACAATCACCACTGAGACTCGCATGCCCTGTTTAACCTGTTGCCGCAGTGCTGTTACAAAGGGATAGACCCACGTGGCCAGTTCACCAGGGCCATTACTCAAAATGACGACTTCGAGGGGCTGTTTCATAGAGGGTGGCCTTGCCCCCTGAAGGGCTCAAACAGGCGACCACTAGGAGTGGTGTTGCTCCTTGTTCTAGGACATTTCCTGAATAATGTAATCAAAATAGGGGGCAGCAACTTCAGCATCTTCAGTGCTCAGCAGTGCCAAGGAGGCCTCCTTTAGGCAACGGATTGCTTCTGCCATCCCGGCCATTGGCACGCCAAGGGAGTTGTACATTTCCCGTACGCCAATAATGCCTGTGCGCTCAATGGGGTCTTTATCACCAGCAAGGATGCCATAGGTAATCAGGCGCATATACCAGCCATAGTCGCGCAGACATAGGGCACGCTGTTTCTGGCCGTAGGCATTCCCCCCCGGTGAGATGAAGTCAGGCCGTTTCTGCCACAGTTGTTTGCTGGCTTGCTCAACAATGCGTTTCTCATTTTCGGCCAGTGTTGTGGCAATGCGGAGGCGTTGCTCACCCGTTTGAAAAAAGTCAATAATCGTCTGTAGTTCGCCCGTGGTGGGGTAGCGTAATTCATCGTCCGCTTTAAGAAGAACCTGACTAATGACACTCATATTGCTAACACCGCTTAATACATCCCTCATTTTAGAGGACGGCGACCCCTTGTTGACGCCACCAACGATCAAAATCTCCACAGTTGATAGACGCACTTTAGAGGTTTGGATGACCCGATGCGCAGCAAGACAGTCCCCTGGAATCAATCTCCTCCCTTGGTGATAGGATCAATGCGGTTTGCACTGGTTTTCGTCCGCCTGTGATTGATCTAAAGCAACTGCGAGAAAATCCCCAAGCCTTTGGCGATCGCCTGCGGCGGCGCGGCGGTGACTTTGACCTTGAGCGCATTTTAGAATTGGATAGGCAGCAGCGACAGCTAGAACAACAGCGATCGCGCCTCCAAGCCCGCAGTAACGAAATTGGTGCCCTTGTCGGCAGAAAAATGAAGTCAGGGGTTCCCCCCACTGACCCCGAAATCCAAGCCCTGAAGACCGAGGCCAACGATCTCAAGCAGCAGCTCGGTGATCTCGAACCGCAGGAACGGCAACTGAAGGAAGCATTGGAGCAGCTACTGCTGACAATTCCCAATCTTCCCAGCGAAACAACTCCTGTTGGCCGCGATGAAACTGAAAACGTGGAGGTGCGCCGTTGGGGTGAGGAGTATAAGCCAAATCAACCTTGTCAGCCCCATTGGGATATTGCCACTCAATTGGGACTCTGGGAGGTGGAGCGATCGGTGAAGGTGGCTCAGAGTCGCTTTGTGACCTTAGTGGGAATGGGCGCTGCCCTTGAGCGAGCCTTGATCCAGTTCATGCTCGATACCCACCGCGAGCGCGGCTATGTGGAAGTGTTGCCGCCCCTGTTGGTGAATACGGCCTCGCTGACGGCAACGGGGCAACTCCCCAAATTTGCTGAGGAGAGCTTTCGCTGTGCCGACGACGATCTCTGGCTGATTCCAACGGCGGAAGTACCGCTGACGAATCTCTATCGCGATGAAATTTTAGCTGCTGAGCAACTGCCCATTTACCACTGTGCCTACACCCCCTGTTTTCGGCGCGAAGCGGGCAGCTACGGCAAGGATACCCGCGGTCTAATTCGCCTGCACCAATTCAATAAAGTCGAGTTGGTTAAGTTTGTCCATCCGGAAACTTCTACTGCGGAACATGAAGCCCTTGTGGCCGATGCAGAGTTCATTCTCCAAGCCCTGAAACTGCCCTATCGGGTTGTTGAACTGTGCACTGGCGATTTGGGGTTTGCTGCCATGAAGTGCTACGACTTGGAAGTGTGGCTGCCCGCAGCGGGCTGCTACCGCGAAATTTCCAGTTGCTCTAATTTTGGGGATTTCCAAGCCCGTCGCGCCAAAATCCGCTTCAAGGGAGCCAAGCAAAAGGGCACCCAGTTTGTGCACACGCTCAATGGTTCTGGTTTAGCTGTTGGCCGAACTATGGCGGCCATTCTGGAAAACTACCAACAGGCAGATGGCACTGTCCGCGTACCGCAGGTGCTACAACCTTACTTGAAATGTAGTTACATTGGCAGAGCCGCCTCGTGAACACGACCTTGGGGGCGATCGCCCATGCGTTGGGGGTAGAAACTGCCTCGCCAGAGGTACCCATTACAGGGATCAGCACTGACTCCCGCCAGATTGCCGCAGGCAATCTATTTGTTGCCCTGCGGGGAGAAACCTTTGATGGTCATCAATTTGTGGAGCAAGCGGCCGCAGCGGGGGCGATCGCCTTGATTGTCGAGGCACCAGTGTCTTCTTCTTTGCCGCAGCTTTGGGTGCCGGATACCCTGAGGGCCTATCAGCGCTTGGGGCAGTGGTGGCGGCGGCAATGTTCAGCCAAAGTCATTGCAGTTACTGGCTCAGTGGGCAAAACCACCACCAAGGAAATGATTGCTGCTGTCCTCAGTCACTACGGTGCTGTTCACAAAACTACAGCCAACTTCAACAACGAGATTGGCGTCCCCAAGACCCTCCTGCAATTGGAGCCACACCACCAATTTGCCGTGATTGAAATGGGGATGCGTGCCCGCGGCGAAATTGCCCTGTTGAGCCAGATTGCCCAGCCCGATGTTGCCGTAATTACCAATGTGGGCACGGCTCATATTGGTCGCCTGGGTTCGCGCGAGGCCATTGCCCAAGCCAAATGCGAACTGCTTGCCGAAATGCCTGCGGGGGGAACTGCGGTGCTCAATGCCGATAGCCCCTTGCTGTTGGAAACGGCGGCTCAGGTTTGGCGCGGCCAGACCCTGACCTATGGCCTTGAGCAAGGGACGTTGCGGGGTAGTTATATCCCTCCGCAAACGTTGCGCGTGGGTGAGCGGGCCTATACCGTTCCCCTTGCTGGCGCCCATCATGCCCTAAACTTTTTGGCCGCCCTTGGGGTACTGCAAGCTCTAAACCTAGAGAGCAGTTGCCTGCCTCCCCAGTTAATGCTAGAACTGCCCAGTGGTCGCAGTGGCCGCTATCTCCTTGAACCAGATATTCTCTTGCTGGATGAAACCTATAATGCCGGCCTAGAATCAATGGTGGCCGCCTTGCACCTGTTGCGATCGCTCCCTGGCCAGCGGCATCTGGCGGTTCTCGGCCCTATGCGCGAACTGGGCAAGTTTTCGCTTCCCTTCCATGAGCAGGTGGGGGCAACGATTGCCCAATTAGACCTCGATGGTCTTTTGATCCTCGATAACAGCGAGGAAGGGGCAGCCCTTGCGCGCGCAGCGGGGCATGTTCCCAGTCAACGATTTGCTTGCCACGAAGAATTGGTGGAGTACCTATTGAAGGAGGTGCAAGCGGGCGATCGCCTCCTTTTTAAGGCCTCCCATGCCGTTGCCCTAGATCGAGTGGTCACTGAACTGCGGCAGCGCTGGCCTAAACTTCAGTCTTAAAGGTGGCCGAGGCTTGCAAAGAGCAGTGAACTACGCTACATTAGAAAATCGTCAATATTCCTCAGTAGCTCAGCGGTAGAGCGGTCGGCTGTTAACCGATTGGTCGCTGGTTCGAATCCAGCCTGGGGAGTTCCATAACTTAAGCCACAATAGCGACGGCGTCCTCTCCTTTGGAGTTCGATCTAGCTAATGAAGTCGGAGCGGGAGGGGGACTAGTAACATACTCCCGGCCCTCACGCTTCGCGGTATTAGAGGTCAACGGTGAGTACTTCATCGCCAGTGGTGGAACAGTCACCGTATTCCTCTTGAAGCAGTACATTGAGCAGCAAGATTCCTCCTCGGAAGAGGGTAGAGCTTCCCGCCGATGAGCTAAATTAAGTTAGTAAGTTAGGGGAAAAAGACGTATTGGGGCTAGGGCCTGCAGTTGTTGTCCAAGGCGAAAAGCTTGGGGTTCATAGAGTTCGAGGGTGAGGGCAGCCGGGAGTTGCTGGATAAAAGCGCGCGATTGCGGCAGGGACAGACCTGTAATTTTTGTAATTAAGTTGCCGATTTCTAGGACGGCTTCCGCATTACGGGGGAGCCCCACCCACAGCCGCCACTGACGGCGAGGCGCCATTTTTCCCTGTTCAATCCGCCGTAGGCCATCAATTGTGGCTAAGACAATCAGGCGATCGCCCGCAGTAAGTTGCAGTGTATCACTGGGCAAAAATTGCTGACTGGTCTCCCCGCCCAAAAACTGTTCGTGGCGCTTGTAAAAGACGGGGATAACTGCATAGCCATAGGCCACCTCCCCAATTAACTTGCCCTCAAGGGAGTCCCCTGGGGTTACTGTGTAATCGGCAATGAGCACTGTCTGCTGCTCAATCTGAAACAGACCAAGCATGGTTTCGCCAAAGGCGGCGCCGGCAAAAGCTTCTGCTGCCAAGGCATAGGCACAGAGGGGACGGGCACGGGGTAAAAGCTCCCGCAAATCATTGGTCAGTGTGGGATTATAGATGCTAATAACCAAGCCAATGGGGGACTGGCGCTGCTCTGTTGCTTGGCGGGCAATTAGAGCCGCCTCAAGGTTCAGCATCTCATCGGGAGTGGTAAGAACTAGGCTTTTGGCGGTCTCTAAATGGGCTTGGGGAAGTTTCTCAGTAATGCTGCCAAAAAGCATTGGTAGGTCTTCAAAGAGCTGGGTCTGCTCTGGGTTGTCCACCAGTAGGACAAGGGGTTGACGAAAGGTGCGCAGCAGTTGTACGACCTGTTGGCCAATGCGATTTAGGCCAACCACAATGACATGATCTGCCGTGGGCAGAGGGGGGCGTTTCTTGATAAATTCAAACCGTGCTTCTAGGAGTTTTTCGGCCAAAAGTCCTAAGACACCCACAATAAAGAGGATGCTGACAATTGCCACCAAAATACAAACCACGAGTAGCCAAGGGGGCACAGGATCATTTTCTAGCCCGCCAAAAACATCGCCAAACCCCCCTAAAAGGAGAATAAACCCAGCAGCAAAAGCTTTTTGCCAAGTGAGTTCAGGGACGTTGTAGCGCAACAGGAGGGCTGTCAAAAGCCACAGACCACTGCCTATCCAGAGTCCCCTGAAGATTAACTCGCGGGAGCGATCGCTATGAATCCACTGCCAGAATTGCTGCATCTGCTCAGGGAGTTGGCGCCCCTGCTGAATGAGTCGCTGAATCAGAGTGGAGTCCGCAACGGGCAAGGATTTAACCACTTCCACCCGTTCAATCCAAATGGGGCGATCGCCCACTTCAAAGTGTAAATCTGGGGGCCAATGGTTAAAAAGACGATGGGGGCGAGTCGGCTGGAAGAGAGAGGATTGCGAATGGCAGGAGCGGATACTAATTAGGCGCTGATGACGGCGTTGCCAGCGGTGGGCAGGGGTACCCAGTAGCGGACTCTCGGCAGTGACGGTTTGCTGCCACACTCGAAACTGTTGCCCCTCAATTGTAAACGCAGCTAGAATATCCTCCTCGAGGGCTGCCAAGGCAAAAGCAGGAGCCGGCAGTTCCGTCGGATTAAGGGCAACAAAGCTCCCCAACTTTTTTGCCAAAAGGGCGTTGAGATTATCGCGACTGGAGCGCACCACGAGGTGGACATGGGGATTTAAGCGGTGAGCCACAATCGCCGTAGCAATGTTGGTGGCCTCATCACTTGTCACCGCTAGTAGGGTGCGGCAGCGATCAATGCCAGCAGCTTTCAGAACTGTTTCTTGCCGACAGTCACCAATAACCACAGGTTCACTGAGTAACTCCGCCAACTGGGGAATTTCCCATTCAATGTTGCGGTGGCGTTCAATGGCACAAATTTCAATCGCCAAGTGATCAGCCGCAAACCGGCGCAGGCTTTGGATGCAAAACTGCCCCAAACTACCAAGACCACAGATAATAAAGCGATCGCGGCCGCTCCCCTCTGCTAACTGTGTGAACGGTGCTCCTACCGAGGGAGCAGACCACGATTTCCACCAGTAGGGAAAGGATTGATAGGGTTCAGCCACAAACAGAAGGAGACTTCCCCCTTGCCACTTCTGCCGCAGGAGAGTGCCCCAGCGGGTGAGGCGATCAAGGTCAACCTGAGTGGACTCAATCCAAATGGCTAGGTGGCGATCGCCAAGATCAATAAACCAAGTGGCACTGCTACCTAAGAGCTGGCGCAATTGCTGATCGATGACCTCCACAAGGCTCGCCATATTCTTCTAGCCGAAATAGGACAGCAGTGTCTGTTGCTCCAACTGACGACCAATCACCACAAGGCGGGTTTGACGGGGTTCTGCGGATTGCCAGGGGCGGTCGTAAAACCAGTCTAACCGCTGACCGACCCCCTGTACCACAAGACGCATCGGCTTGCCTTCAATGGCCGCAAAACCCTTAATACGGTAAATGTCGGGTACCTGTAATAGCTGCTCAAGGGATTGACACAGGCGTTGTAGCTCCCAAGCCCCCATCTCCAAGCAAACGGCTTGGATCTCCTCGTCGTGATCGTGCTCTTCCGCAAAATCGTGATGACTTGGCCGCTGCCCCAAGTTCTCCTCAACGGCTGCATTAAAGCCCAACAACAACTCCGCAGGCACTTGTCCTTGCTGCGCCGCCAGCAGCTTAATCCGTGGGGGCAATTGACTGCGCAGTTGACTCAGGAGCTGTTCCACTTGCTGGGGAGTCAGTTGATCGGCCTTGTTGAGAATCACCAAATCGGCACAGGCCAGTTGATCATTAAAGAGTTCCTCAAGGGGCGTATCTTCATGCTGGAGGCTCGGATCTGCCTCCTTTTGGGCAAAGAGTGCCTCTAAATCGGCGCTCACTTGACCCGCTGCCAAGGCCAGCCCATCCACAACAGTCACCACCCCATCTACCGTTGCTGCGTGGCGTACCTCTGGCCAACGGAAGGCCATTACCAAGGGCTTGGGCAGTGCCAGTCCCGACGTTTCAATCACAATGTGATTAATTTCCTGCCGCCGTGCCAAGAGCGCTTGCATCGTTGGCAAAAACTCCTCCTGCACCGTACAGCAGAGACAGCCATTGGTGAGTTCCCAGATGCCCATGGCGCGATCGCAACAGGACCGCAACAACTCGCCATCAATGCCGACATCGCCAAACTCATTGACAATCACGGCAATACGCCTAGCAGCGGCATTCTGGAGCAGGTGCCGAATCAGCGTGGTTTTACCACTCCCGAGAAAACCAGTAATAATTGTAACAGGAATTTTTGCACCCATTAAAAAGCCTCAATGTTAGGAAAGTCTTTGAGTTGATGGGCAGCTTCGCCACAGGTTCGTGGTGTTGGAAACACCTTTTCGGGGTTGGCGAGGCGTTTTGGATCAAAAGCAGCGCGCACCTGCTGCATTGTTTCTAGATCCGCTGGACTAAACATTTCCCTCATGAAACAGGCCTTATCACTGCCAATACCGTGCTCCCCAGAGATACTTCCCCCCAAGCGCACACAGAGCTTGAGAATTTCACCCCCCAAGGCTTCTACTTCGGCAAGGGCACCGGGAACCGATTGATCGTAAAGAATCAAAGGATGCAGGTTGCCATCGCCGGCGTGAAAGACATTGGCGATGCGATAACCACTGCGCTGACTGAGCTGCTCAATTTCCTTGAGAACAGTGGCCAGTTGACTGCGGGGAATCACGCCATCTTGAACAAAATAATTGGGACTGAGACGACCCGCAGCGGCAAAAGCGGCTTTGCGCCCCTTCCAAAGGCGCAGGCGATCTTCGGCCTCTGTGGCCACTCTGACATGGCGTGCGCCCTGTTCATAGCAAATGCGCATGACTTGTTCTTGCAAGATGGGCACTTCAGCCTCTAGCCCATCTACTTCCACCAACAGGACAGCACCGGCATCGCGGGGATAGCAGTTGGTTGCCACCACATCCTCAACGGCATTGATACTCAGGTTGTCCATAATCTCCATGCCAGCGGGAATAATCCCGGCACGAATAATTGCAGAAACTGTTTCTCCGGCTACTTCAATGGTGGGAAAATCCGCCAATAGAACAGCGATTGCTTCCGCCTGTTTAAGAACCCGCAGCCGAATTTCTGTGGCAATTCCCAGCGTCCCCTCCGAGCCAACAAAAACCCCCATCAGATCATAGCCGGGCATTTCGGGAGCAGCACCACCGAGTTCCACAATCTCTCCATTGGGCAGAACCACCGTGAGTCCGAGCACATGGTTAGTGGTGACGCCATACTTTAGGCAGTGAACACCGCCGGAGTTTTCAGCCACATTGCCGCCGATGGAACAAATCGTTTGACTCGACGGATCGGGCGCATAGTAAAAGCCCTGATCGGCAACCACTTGGGTGACCCACGCATTAATGACCCCCGGCTGCACTACCACCTGCTGATTGGCCAGATCAATGTCTAAAATTTGGTTCATGCGGGAAGTAACAACAAGAATTCCCTCTGGGTGGGGCAGCGCGCCCCCCGATAAGCCGGTGCCTGAGCCACGGGCAACAAAGGGAATCCGATGGCGATCGCACACTTTGAGGACAGCAGAAACTTGAGCTGTGGTCTGAGGAAGCACGACGAGCTTTGGTTGCTGCCGATACATGGATAGACCGTCGCACTCATACACCAGGGTTTCCGCTGCTTTACAAATTAGACCTTCTTTGCCGACAATTGCCGCTAGCTCCCCTATGACCCGCTGCCAAGGAGTGGTTTGCCAGAGTGTGAACATCCCCAGTGTGCCGAACCTGCTTTCCCCTATTCTAGACTGACCACTGATTTCAAAAATGGGGAAGAGGGGGATTTGACATTTGTTTACTAAATAGTTATAAAATTATACTTAGATTGATTAAGCTGAAGTGGTAACCGTTTTAAGTCTGAGCGAGTTTCCTTGACCTCTACCTTGCAAAGGAGTTTGCTATGCTGTTTCGCCAACTGTTTGACTATGATACTTGGACCTATTCTTACCTCATTGCCGATGAAGCCACAGGTGAGGCCGCTTTGGTGGATAGCGTCCTAGAGCAAGTGGATCGGGATGTGCAATTAATTGAGCAATTGGGGTTAAAGTTGCGCTACTGCTTGGAAACCCATGTCCACGCCGACCACATTACCGGCGCTGGTCAAATCCGTGAGCGCACGGGCTGTAAAACCCTTGTCCCTGAAAATGCTAAAGTGGACTGCGCTGATGGCTATATTAAGGATGGGGAAGTGATTCACGTTGGTAGCATTCCGATTCAGGGAATTGCCACCTGGGGTCACACCGATAGCCATATGGCTTTTTTAGTCAATGGCACTCATCTTTTGACCGGCGATTCCCTCTTTATTCGGGGCTGTGGGCGCACCGACTTTCAAAGCGGTGATGCGGGTGCAATGTACGATGCGGTAACGCAGCGACTCTTTACACTACCTGACACCACCTTGGTCTATCCCGGCCATGACTATCGTGGCCACACTGTCTCTACTATTGGTGAGGAGAAACGCTTTAATCCTCGCTTTGTAGGTCGCGATCGCCAGCAGTTCATTGAGTTTATGGCCAACCTGAATCTGCCCGATCCCAAGAAAATTATGGAGGCAGTGCCTGCTAACCAACAGTGTGGTAAGGTTGCTGCTGCTGTTTAGTTCCTTGACTCCTGATTGCCCCTGTTTTTTGCCTACCCTTAGTTCCGAAGTTGGAAACCAAAAATTATGATCGCAACAACGACTGAGTCTCCCCTTATTTCTGCTGCTGAGCTCCACAATGCCCTGCAGCAGCGACAAGTCCTGCTCATTGACGTGCGGGAACCCAATGAGTACAACAATGCCCACATTTCGGGGGCGCTGCTGTGCCCCTTGGCCAATGTGAAGGAGCTGGAGCCTCCCTGTAGCTCCGACACGCCGGTGGTGCTCTACTGCGAGTCGGGTCGGCGATCGCAGATAGCCTACGAAATCCTCGCTGAGCAGGGATTTAGAAATCTGAAAAACCTCGAAGGAGGCATCCAGCGCTGGAAACAGATGGGCTACGCTGTACAGGGCGCTGCTAATGCTCCCCTTAGCATCATGCGGCAAGTACAAATTACGGCCGGTAGCTTAATTCTCACAGGGGTGATCTTGGGCTTTACCGTCAACTCAGCATTTTTCTTCCTGTCAGGCTTTGTCGGCATGGGCATGCTCTTTGCTGGTCTCAGTGGCCGCTGCCTGCTAGGTCAACTGCTCATGCGCTTGCCCTTTAATCGCCCCAAAGGAAAATAGCCAATGCTGAGTTACTGGTTGGGGCACGGACTCGCGATCGCCATTGGCTTGAGCCTTGGTCTATTGGGGGGCGGCGGTTCAGTCCTTGCCCTACCAGTATTGGTTTATGTCATGGGCATTGAGACTAAAGTCGCGATTCCGATGACACTTGTGATTGTTGGCACCGTCAGTTTGCTGGCGGTCATTCCCCAGTGGCGGCGCGGTTACGTCAACTTACGTCTGGCACTGGTTTTTGGTTCAGCAACGATGGCTGGTGCCTATCTCGGAGCACGACTGGCAGCCTTGCCTTGGGTTACCGATACCCTGCAACTATTACTCTTTGCCGTTGCCATGATGGTGGCAGCAATTCTGATGATTCGGCGGCAGCAGCGCCCCCCTGCGCCCGAACTCACGCCGCCAGAGGTTTCTTTAGAAAGTCAGCTTTATACCCCCCCCGTATGTAAGTACTGCTGGTTATGGCTACCCACAGAGGGCTTGGGTGTCGGTATTCTAACGGGACTGGTGGGTGTGGGTGGGGGCTTTGCCATTGTGCCTGCCCTTGTTTTGCTGGGGAAAATTCCCATGCGACAGGCGATCGGCACCTCACTACTCATTATTGCTGCTAACTCCGTGGCTGCGGTTTGGGGCTATCTGGGCACCGTTAACTTGGATCCACGCTTGACCCTGACGCTAACCTTAGCAGCAGCGAGTGGTTCTGTTCTTGGCAGCTATCTCAGTCACTACATCTCCGCCAAACGACTACAGCAGGGCTTTGGCTACTTTTTAATTGGTATTGCCACCTTTGTTATCCTCAAAACGCTATTGGCGCCCCCCCAACGCGGCAAAAGCTCCTCCCTGCCGCCGAGGCACTACCTCACTGCATCGGTTCCCACAAAGCGAAGCCACACTTAGGACTCTGGGGCTTCTGAGGTACTCTGCTGTTGCCCAATTTGATTGAGCAGTGAGAGAATGCGACTCCCCCGCTCTAGGGAGCGATCTTCAATAAACACCACCTCAGGTGTCCGCCGTAGGCGAAGGCGCTGTCCGAGTTCGCGTCGTACAAAGCCTGAGGCAGCCTTGAGACCTGCCATTGTTGAGCGCCGCACCTCATCGGTGCTGTAGATGCTGACGAAAATTTTGGCGTGCTGTAAATCACCAGAAACTTCTACATCCGTGACACTGACCATGCCCGCCCCTACGCGCTCATCGCGGATTTCATACATTAACAACTGACTCACTTCCCGTTTGATTAATTCTGCTACTCGTGCTACCCGTCGCTCTGTCGCCATGGCGGGTCTCCTTTTCTCGATTGTTGGTAAAGACTATCCTGCACCCCTCCTATCTTATCAAGACAGCCATCGCCGAGTTCGTTGGGTTGCAGGCGATCGCCCAAGACTTCCATAGCAGTAACTGCTGACAGCAGTGTTACAATACTTAACATTTCCTGCTGGCGTTCTGTTTAAGTTCAGGCCTCAATTTCCTGCTGTTTTGGGGAATTGCGACCCCTGCTCAAAAATGAGAAACTGGTGAGGCCAGGTAACAATCACCTTGATATTTCGTAAGAATTCCGCTATCACGTTAGTATAGTTCTCCCGCAGCAAATGCTGATGGGAGGCTTAACCTACCCTTGGTGAACGCCAACAGTAAATAGGTCAAATCACCTATTAGCTTAAGCGTTAGCAAGGGATGGGTTTCTTATTTATGAAGCCAAATGAACAGGATGCTGGAGCGATCGCTCCTTGGTTTTTGAGGAGTCGATAGTACTCTGCCAGCAACTGTAAGGTTCTAAATCTGGCATCTATATCTGCAAGAGGATTTAATTCCATGACGATTGCGATTGGACGAGCGCCAGCGGAGCGGGGATGGTTCGACATCCTCGACGACTGGCTCAAACGTGACAGATTTGTCTTCGTAGGCTGGTCAGGCATCTTGCTTTTTCCCTGCGCCTACCTTGCCCTCGGCGGC
>NZ_JARJMS020000081.1:0-26155 GCF_029335995.1 Thermosynechococcus sp. Uc | reverse complement strand
CCTTAACCCCATCCAACGCCAGTTTCAAGGCGTGGACAAAGTCTTTATATTTTACCTGATAAAAGGCCAGAAGGTTAGCTAACCCTATAACCCCTAATCCTACCTGGCGATCTTGGGAGGGAGAGAGATACACACCATCTTTATCTACTCCTGTCCTGCTATGTAACAGACAGAGGAATTTCATACCACGCTCAAAGGCTTTAGCAATCTTGCTTTTCGGAGTAGAGCCTAAATTGACATGGGTAAGCAGACAGGTACCGCGGTGGGGAAGTAGTACCTCTAAGCACACATTATGGTAGATACGGCGCCCATTAGCGTCATAAACCTTTTTAACCAGGAATAGATCACCAGAGCGGACTAGGGGAATCGCTTTTTGTAGAGTGTCTTTTGGATTGCAGTCTTTGTCTAAGTTTAAGCTCATCCGCGCCCAGGGACAATCCGCTCTAGTGGCAGATAGGAAGTCTAAACAAAGAGGGCTGTCTATGTCACAGTGGATCACAATGGCGCCATTCTTGTAAATTCCACCTCTGCGGAGCACTTCATTTAAGCGTGAATACAGCCGCATAATGGGAATAACCTTATTGGGCGCGGCTAAAACATTCAGTATATTTGAAAAAATCAATGCAAAAGAGCATGGGCCAGATGCCACTAGTCCACGACCATTGGCTTTTCCTTTTGGTCGTAGTAGCGACAGGTCAATGGTATAGCTATCCCTGCTTTTAAACGTATGTGTTAACAGCCAAGCATCCTCAATGGATACTGTTCCAGGAATAGACTCCATCATGGAATCATAAACCTGAATCACTTGACCTACAGGCTCAGATACCACATTGGGTAGCTGAGAAAATTCCTCGTAGTCAAGATGATCTTTGGATAGATAAAAATATACATTAGGGCTGGCTGTAGGAAAGTCTGACAAGTCTAGCTCACCGATATGCAGTGAGACACCAGCACCATGACGTAAGGCATAGCTGGTAAATTTTAGAGAATCCAAATAACCCTGATAATCCTTAACCACATAGGTGGTACAGCTAACAGGCAGGGTTGGAGCACCATCGAGGAATGTCTTCACTCGACCAGTGACAGCAACATAGGGCAATCGGTACTTCATCCTATGACTCCTAAACAAAAGGTGAGTTGAAAACAGTTAGTACTTCATCCTATGACTCCTAAACAAAAGGTGAGTTGAAAACAGTTATAAGCTCTTGGGTGGCTGTATTAAACGATCGCTGAATAGTGGGTCAGCCTGTTAAATGAACAAGGCAGAGACTTTAATAATACATCGCCGCCTTAACTTGTTCAAGCAGCAGTAGACGCTTGATCTCGTCTTTACGCCACTCGCGCCACCCATCCACACGCTCTGCGCGCGGCAGCAACCAGCGTTCTCGCCACCAGGCGGCTAGATCTGAGAATGGTAGGTTGCTATAGACTGGCTCAGTATCACGGCCTTCCATGTACGCTTCTAAATTGTCCACTAGGCGAAAGAGAAACACTTCCCGCTTTACGCCGTGATGAAGCAGATCGGAAGAAAGACCTAATTTGTGGAGCGCTAAAGCCATTGTCTGCCATTTTGGTTTTGGGCCAGCACCAAAACCGCTCCGTGTCGAGATTCCTTGACTTTCCAAAAATTCACAGAGTAATGGATAAAGCTCCATCAAATGAAAAGTGCCATATCCTTCAGTGTAGCCGAGAGACTCCGCTATAGCCACTCCTTTATAGTTTAGGCGGTTATAGATGCTGCTCCGACCAAAAGCGCTTGTGGTCGTCAGTGCAACGAGACGATTGTACGGATGAGAAGGCAAGATGCGATGCTCTATCTCAGTCACACACTTAGCGTATTTCTTGGGAACAGTAGGCTTTGCCCCCCGTCCCGCAGGTCAAGAGTCGTAGCCCCTCTTCTTGGATGTTGATAGCAGCATTGATGTTACGATCTTGACTTGTTCCACCATTAGAACAAGTCTCAGTTCTGACCTCTAGTGGCAGGCTATCAACTTGATTCAAGCAAACGTTGTAGGTTATTGAGGTTTTCCACGCCGATGACTTGGTTTTCGTCTGCGGCTGATTGGGGGAGAGCCTAACCTTGACAACTTTGAGCATTCGGGGCAACTGGATTCACCATGAGCACTTTACCATAGGTTGCTAGTGCAATTCATCTTGCGCTTTAATCAAAGATTTGCAGCGGAGAGCGGATTCTCCTTCGCAACCCAACTTAAGATTGCTGGCCATCCCGCCGTCCCAGTTCGTAGATCGCACCACCGATGGTTGCCATAAGGCCTAAGCTCAAGGCCCAACTTTGCCCCAGTCCTAGGCTACAAAGAATAAAACAACCTGTACCCACCAGAATAAAGGGAATAAGCCCCACCATTCCTGCCCAGAATTCGGCGCTTTGGTTTGCCTCGCCCCCCAGCCACGTTACTAAACGCTGCATTAAGGCTTGCCCCGTAGGATAAAACCCCCAGTAGAGGGCGATCGCCCACAGACCGGATCCTGCAATGGCAATGGGGGAAAGAGAAACCTGCTGCAAATTGGCAATCATAGAAGTCCTTGGAAGAGCTTGGGATCGAACATTTCGCGCAGAGCTAAGTAATAGGGTGTCAAGACACTTGTATCATGCCCGGCGGCACGATTTTGTATTTCTTTGCCCAAAAGGTGCACCATTTGAAACACTAGCTCCCATGTCACATTCAAGGAAGGATAGAGCATCAAACACAGGGGAAAGAGTTCCCGTTGTAAGGCTTGAAGGCTTTGCTCCAAAAGACACACCCAGAGGTAGATCTGAAACATTTCCACATCGCGAATACTGGAAACACGCACACTGGCTTCGGTTAAGAAGCCACTAAAACAGCGGTGCTGGGGGTTGAGTTCGGCAACACGGTGACAAATAGCGGTGGCGATCGCCGTGCTCTGGGGCAATAGATGGCGTACCAAGGCTAGGGCAGGGGCATTGTAATCATAATTGGCTGCCGCGTTGTAGGCACGGTGCAAGGGCATGTAGAGGTGGTCGTCGATCACCTTAAAAAAACTGCTGAGGATCGGGCGTTGGCTGGCTGGGGCAACTTCTAGTAACAACACTCCCGTGTGGTGAAACTGCATACTAACAAAGCCAATCACCCGTGGATCAACGGCTGTATAGCGGCGGCGAATCTCACCAATGGCACTGGCCACCTTGGTAGTCATTTGTTGAGTGCCGTTGCCTGCTTCGTAGAGCTTGAGCGTGCGTTGATAAATGTCATGGATGTCTTTGGAGATGCTCCAAGGATCGACGAGTTCAGCTGGGATGCCATGGCGAATCATCTCTGCGGCCAAAAACCCCTCGGTGCGCTGCCAGGCCTTGACGCTGGCATTACGCAGTTCGGCCAAAAGCCGCGGAGCAACCACTGCTGGATCATCCTCGGCAAGGGCTGTGGTGTTGAGATTGCTGATGTAGCGCTTTGCCCAAGCCTGCGCCAGACTGCTCAAGGAGATGGTGTCCGGCGCGATCGCGCTCGATCCATCAGTGGTATTGAACATGAGCACCTCCGCCATTTTTAACAAGGCTATCAGCAGAGCTGATGTTAAGAATCGTAACTCGTTTTAAGCTGATCCTGCTACACTGAACCACGATTGCACGTTGACCACAATGACCGCTACCGTTAAGTTGCCCTATAGCAGCAACACCTTTGGAGAGATTGGATGGACTGGCAATCCTTTGCCGTGAGTTTTGCAATTGTTTTTTTGTCAGAACTGGGGGATAAAAGTCAACTGGTGGCGATTACCCTAGGCAGTAATGCTCGCTCCGCTACTGCTGTGTTTCTAGGGGTTGCCTCTGGCTTGGTGTGTACGACGTTTTTGGGCGTCCTTTTGGGCAGCGGGATTGCCACATTGATCCCTGTGAAGGTTGTCAAGGCGATCGCGGCCATCATATTTGCCTTTCTGGGTTTTTACTTGCTGTCTCAATCAGCCGCTGATAGTCTTGACAAGGAGCAAATTTGATTATACCGAGAGGATTGATTATCATAGTGACTACAGGTTAGCAAATGTACACCCCTAAAACTGCGATTTAATCGCAATAGGCTACTTAAACATCAGCAAAATCTACTGTTTGAATTTTATTGTTTTAGGATAGCGCCGTGCTCACGTCTCCCGCTTCCAATTCTTTACCCCCCATTCGTTCCCTTGAGGATGCGATTGATCGCTGTCAGCGCCTTGGATTGCGGCTAAGTCGGCAGCGGCGAGCCATTCTCGAACTGCTCTGGGATGCCAAAGATCACCTCTCAGCACGGCAGATCTACGATCGCCTCAATCAAGCAGGCAAAGACATCGGTCATACCTCCGTGTACCAAAATCTTGAAGCCCTCTCAGAGCATGGCATCATTGAATGCGTTGAGCGTGCCGATGGACGTCTCTACGGCAATATTAGTGATAGCCACAGCCACGTGAACTGTTTGGATAGCCAGAAGATTATTGACGTTCACGTTGAGTTACCCCCCTCTCTGATTGCTGAAATTGAAGCCAAAACCGGCGTGAAAATTGTTGACTATCGCATTGATTTTTACGGTTATCAATACACTAATCCGAGTACTCAAGGATAACTATCATGGCTAATCCCCAACATCTCCAGCTGCTCGAACAGGGGGTTACCGCTTGGAATCAATGGCGAGAGCAAAGCGGTGACATTTGTCCCGATTTGGGACAAGTGGATTTAACCGGCGCCAATCTAGAGCTGTACAATCTCACAAACGCCAATCTTGATCGGGCAAATTTAGCGGGGGCTGACCTGCGCAACGCCTTACTCAAGGATGCCTATATGGCTGGTGCCAACCTCTACATGAGCGACCTGATTGAGGCAGATTTGCAAGGCGCCTGTTTGCAGCGGGCGACCTTAGCGGGTGCTGATCTTTACAAATCAAATATTGCGATGGCTGATCTGCGCCAAGCCAATTTGGTGGGCACGCTCCTGCGGCGAGTGAGCTTAGTGGAAGCGACCCTTGCCTATGCCAACCTCACTCGTGCCAATCTCTTTCAAGCCAACCTGCACTTGGCCGATCTCAAGGGGGCGATTTTGCAAGAAGCGGTTCTCGAAAGCGCCAGTCTCATTGAAGCAAATTTTGAACATGCGGTTCTCATCGCTGCCAAAATGTCGAAGGCCAATGCCCGCCGTGCTAACTTTAAGGGAGCCAACCTCTACAAAGCAGAAATGGACGGCATGGATTTGCGGGATGCGATTCTCGATAAAGCTTAGCACCAGTAACTTGTGAAAAGGTAAGGTTCAGGCTACGTTAGAGATGAATCATCCTTGCCTATGGGAACTCGAAAGGAATGCCTATGACTAAAAGCATCCGTAATACAGCACGTATGGTTCTTGGTGTGATTTTTGGGATTGTTGGGCTAGTGGGCTTTATTTTACCCCTGGTGCCAGGAACGCCTTTTTTGCTGATTGCGGCGGCTTGTTTTAATTCCATGGAACCTGAGGAGACCTCCAGCGCCCAAGGGAATGAATCGCCACCCATGGCATGAAATACTTTTTCCTCACTGAGGGGTGGCAGATTGGCCGCGTGTGGGAACCTCAAGGCCTCTGGAATGAGCAGGCATGGCGGCGATCGCCTGTGATTACCTGTACCTGTCTCTACCTCTTAGAGGGGAAGGAAAAACTCTGGCTTTACCAAGTGGAGGAAATGGTTCTCATGGTGGAGACCAAACCGAGTTATCCTGGCCCTACCTCAACCATTGGCCAAGTGGTGCTAAAACGCCTCATGAGTGCGGAGGATGTGCTGACGTACCTGTGTACGACCCCTGCCATTTCCCAAATTCAAGTGGAGCGAGCCTCTCCCCCTAGTGCTTCTTAGCCCTTTGGCACAATTCGTTAACTCTTCTTGCGGAATTCCCGATCTGCAGTGCCTTAGTAGAGAGAACTTGAGCCACGCTACTCGCAGTGCTCCCTGTTTGGGGTAAACTAGTTCGATGTTGTTGCCAACCTATGGAAACGCATTGGGCAACTCCCCCCAGACTTTTGTGATTCCTTAACTTAAGGTGTCCTTTGATTGCAAATCCCGCTGTCTGCCTTGATGGCAAATCCTTAGCCCAATCTATTGAACGTCAGTTGGCTGACCATGTGCGAACAGGACAAGCCCAATGGGGACGATCGCCGGGGTTAGCTGTATTGCGGGTTGGCGATGATCCCGCCAGTGCGGTCTATGTGCGTGCCAAAGAACAGGCCTGCAGCCGCGTCGGGATTCAATCTTTCGGTGCCCATTTGCCAGCCACAATAACCGAAGCTGCGCTCTTGGCAAAAATCACCGAGCTAAATCAAGACGAACGGGTGGACGGCATTCTCCTGCAACTGCCCCTGCCCCCCCACCTCGATCCCCGTCCCCTACTGTATGCCATTCATCCCGATAAAGATGTGGACGGCCTACATCCAGAAAACTTGGGTCGGTTAGTGCGCGATGAACCGGGACTACGCAGTTGTACTCCCGCAGGGGTAATGCAGCTTTTGGCCGCCTATGGCATTGATGTTGCGGGTCGTTCAGCAGTGGTTGTAGGCCGCAGTATTTTGGTCGGCAAGCCCCTAGCACTGATGTTACTCACAGCCAATGCAACGGTAACGATTGCCCACTCACGCACTCCAGATCTGGCCAGCGTTACCCGTGAAGCTGAGATTTTGGTCACAGCCATAGGACAGCCCCGCCGCATTACTGCCGACATGATCCGGCCAGGAGCAGTGGTCATTGATGTCGGGATTAATCGCATTCAAGGTCCTGACGGCAAATCGAGTCTCTGGGGCGATGTGGACTATGAGGCTGCCTGTGCTATGGCTAGTTATATTACCCCCGTTCCGGGGGGCGTCGGTCCGATGACCGTTGCCATGTTATTGCACAATACTGTATGGAGCTACTGTCGCCGCCACAACTGGCACAAGCCCTTGCTTTCATTGACCTCTATGCCGCCCGCACACTGAGGAGAGATTTATGATTTCCGCCGATCCCCCCCAAGTCCACTCTGCTGACACATTTGATCTCAAGGCCTATCTCAAAGAACGCCAAGCGCTGGTGGAAGCTGCCCTCGAAGCTGCAATTCCGGTCGCCTATCCAGAAAAAATTTACCATGCCATGCGCTATTCACTGATGGCAGGGGGCAAGCGGCTGCGTCCGATTCTCTGTTTGGCCACCTGTGAACTAATGGGAGGTACTGTGGAAATGGCCATGCCCACCGCCTGTGCCCTAGAGATGATCCATACCATGTCCCTCATCCACGATGACTTGCCGGCCATGGACAATGATGACTACCGTCGCGGCAAGCCCACGAATCACAAGGTCTATGGTGAAGATATTGCCATTCTGGCGGGGGATGGCTTACTGGCCTATGCCTTTGAATATGTTGTGGAACAAACGAAAAACGTGCCAGCGGAGTATCTGCTGAAAATTGTGGCGCGGTTAGGGCATGCGGTGGCAGCAACGGGATTAGTAGGCGGTCAAGTGGTGGACTTGGAGTGTGAAGGTCAGCCCGATATTGGTCTGGAAACGCTGTATTTTATCCACTCCCACAAAACGGGGGCACTACTAGAGGCTGCTGTGGTTTCTGGGGCATTGCTGACGGGGGCAAATGAATCTGACGTAGCCCGGCTGTCGCGCTATGCGTCAAATATTGGCTTGGCGTTCCAGATTGTGGATGATATTTTGGATATTACTTCCACCCGCGATGTTCTCGGTAAAACTGCTGGTAAAGATGTGGCCGCCCAAAAAATGACGTACCCGCGCCTGTGGGGTCTGGAAAAATCCCGCCAAGAGGCGGCACGCTTGGTGGCAGAAGCAAAAGCGGAGTTGGCAGTGTATGGAGCAGCTGCTGTTCCCCTACAGGCGATTGCTGACTACATTACTAGCCGTAGTCATTAACGATCCCGAAGTGGGTTAGGATGGGCGCAGAGTTTGTCCTTGTCCGTAACCATGATGGACGGTCTCCGTGAGCTATTAGCTAATCATGTCCTCTGGGTCGCCCTTGCTGCCAGCGCGATCGCCCAAATGCTTAAGTTACTCATTGACATTGCCAAACACCGCAAGCTCAATTTCCGAATCTTGGTGGAAACGGGAGGCATGCCCAGTTCTCATTCTGCCCTTGTCACAGCTCTGGCAACTGGGGTAGGACTACAGCGGGGTTGGGACAGCATCGAGTTCGCGATCGCTGTCGTCTTTGCCTGCATTGTCATGTACGATGCCGCCGGGGTGCGCCAAGCAGCCGGTAAACAAGCCCGCATTCTCAATCAAATTGTCAATGAATTTTTCCAAGATGGGCACGAATTGGCAGAAGCCCGTCTCAAGGAATTACTCGGCCACACCCCCATTCAAGTCATTGTCGGTTCTGCCCTAGGAGTGGCGATCGCTTGGTTGGCCGTCTAGGGTTTGCCCCACCACTATTTCGAGCTCTCTCGACCATAGGAATCCTCAAAACGAACAATATCATCCTCGCCTAGGTAAGCTCCTGACTGCACCTCAATCATTTCCAGGGGAATTTTGCCGGGGTTGGCCAAGCGGTGAATGGCGCCCACAGGAATATAGGTGGACTCGTTCTCCGTCAGCAAAAACGTCTTACCATTGCAGGTGACTTCTGCTGTACCACTGACCACAACCCAATGCTCAGCGCGGTGATGGTGCTGCTGGAGCGAAAGACTAGCCCCTGGCTTGACCGTAATCCGTTTTACTTGAAAGCGATGCCCCTTATCAATGGAATCATAGTGCCCCCAAGGACGATAGACTACACGATGGTTGTAGGCCTCACTGCGATGGAGGGCTTGCAGTTGCGCCACCACTTGTT
This sequence comes from Thermosynechococcus sp. Uc, assembly GCF_029335995.1. Lineage (NCBI taxonomy): Bacteria > Bacillati > Cyanobacteriota > Cyanophyceae > Acaryochloridales > Thermosynechococcaceae > Thermosynechococcus > Thermosynechococcus sp. Uc. The sequence goes on along the minus strand of NZ_JARJMS020000081.1, from coordinate 17,368 downwards.
TTACCTGTTGGGTTGCCTCCCGATGGGCAATGAGAACTGCATCGGCAGTTTCGACAACAACCAAATTTTCGACCCCCAGTAAAGCCACCAAGCGATGCTGACTACGGACAAAGCAATTCTTGGTGTCATGGGTGAGGGTATCTCCCTGGCAACTGTTGCCCAATTCATCCTTGGCGGTCACTTCCCACAGACTCGACCAAGACCCGACATCACTCCAGCCACACTCTAGGGGTACCACGGCTGCTTTTTGCGTCTTTTCCATCACGCCGTAGTCCACCGATAGACTGGGACACTGACTAAAGGGAGCTTCTGCTATGCGGATGAAGTCCAAATCCTGCCGACCCTCCCGCAGTGCCAAGCGGCAATAGTGCAAAATGTCTGGCTGCTGCTGCGCCAATTCCGCCAAAAAACTCTGGGCACGGAAGAGAAACATGCCGCTATTCCAAAAGTAATGGCCATCAGCTAAATAGCTCTCTGCCGTTGCTAGATCGGGTTTTTCTACGAATTCTGCCACTCGATAGGTGTGGGGATCACTGAGAGCCTCGCCGCGCCGAATATAGCCATAGCCGGTGTGGGGACAGGTAGGAGCAATGCCAAACGTCACCAACCAGTCCTTGGCTGCGGGTAAAAGTCCCCGTTGCAGCCCCTGCTGAAAAGCAGCCACATCCTGAATCATGTGATCCGCCGGCAGCGCCAACAGGATGGCATCAGTGGCTAGGATCTCTGTAACATAGAGCGCAGCTAGGGTAATGGCAGGGGCTGTATTCCGTCCCAAGGGTTCTAACAAAATGCGCGTCGGTGTTACGCCTAGCTCTTGAAATTGTTCCGCCACAAGAAAACGATGGGCTTCATTGGCTACCACCACTGGCGGTTGAAGTTGGGGTAATCCCTGCAGGCGTTGCCAGGTTTGTTGCAGCAAACTCTCCCCTGTAGAAGTTAAGCGCATAAACTGCTTGGGATGGGCTTGGCGCGATAATGGCCACAGGCGACTCCCTACCCCCCCCGATAGAATGACTGGAATACAATTCATTGCAAAGTTCCTCTGAGGTAGTGCAACGCTTAAGCGTAGTTTAGCTGCAACCTGCCTATCCTAATTCATATCCATTGAGTCATCCCTTACAATGGGGGACGATTCCTATGGAGTTCGCTATGGCAATTAAGAAGGGAGATTTGGTAAAAGTCGTTGCGGAAAAGTTAGCCAATAGTCTTGAAGCCTTGGCCAGTGATCATCGCTATCCCCCCTATCTATTTGAAGGACGGGGCGAGGTGGTGGAGATCCGCGGTGATTATGCGCAAATTAAATTTCCAGTGCCCACCCCCACAGTTTGGCTGCGCCTTGATCAGATTGAGGTTGCCCAATAGCAACAAACGCCCCTTTGGCTGCCCTAGAAATGGAGGGCGATCGCCAGTGTTAGCAATTTTCAGCTTGCCTAGATATGATAGAGGCAATGCTGTTGCTTAACATTTAGTAATGTTAGTTCAACCTTCGCAACCTCAACGCTGGTTGCAGTGGCTCAAGGAGACACTGCTTTTTGGTCAGGAACCCAGCGGTGAACTCTTTGCCATTTTGCTGGTGTATTTTGTCCAAGGGGTCTTGGGCTTAGCACGGCTAGCCATTAGCTTTTTCTTTAAGGATGAGTTGGGACTGTCGCCGGCAGAAGTGGCAGCCTTGATGGGGGTGGCTGCACTGCCTTGGGTGATTAAACCGGTGTTTGGCCTCATTTCTGATAGCCTGCCGCTTTTGGGATTTCGCCGCCGCTCCTATCTTGTCCTCTCTGGGCTGTTGGGCTGTGGAGCGTGGCTGAGCTTGGGGACGTGGGTGGCTACCCCTTGGCAGGCAACGGCAGCAATTCTCGGAGCGTCGATTGCGATCGCCCTCAGCGATGTGATTGTGGATTCCCTTGTGGTTGAGCGGGCCCGCCAAGAATCCACTGCCGAAATGGGGACGCTACAATCCCTAAGCTGGGCGGCAACGGCTTTGGGGGGCATCCTCACCGCCTACTTTAGTGGCCAACTGCTGCAGTGGTTTAGTCCGCGTACGGTGTTTCAGATTACGGCTGTTTTCCCACTGCTGGTGTCGGGGGTGGCGTGGGCGATCGCTGAAGCACGGGTCACAGCTCGACCCCAACTGGGTCAGACCTGGGAACACATCAACCGTGTGCGCCAAGCCATGATGCAAAAACGGATCTGGCTACCGGTGGCTTTCCTCTTCCTATGGCAGGCGACTCCCGGCTCGGAATCAGCCTTCTTTTTCTTTACTACGAATGAATTGGGTTTTGAGGCGGAGTTTTTAGGACGGGTACGCCTTGTAACTAGCATTGCCTCCCTTTTGGGGGTGTGGATTTTCCAGCGGTACTTAAAAACGCTGCCCATTCGCACAATTTTTTTCTGGAGTACGATTCTCTCAGCCCTTTTGGGACTCTCTAGCCTGATTTTAGTCACCCACCTCAATCGCCAATGGGGCATTAGTGACCAGTGGTTTAGCTTGGGGGATAGCCTCATTCTGGCAGTCATGGGACAAATTGCCTTTATGCCCGTCTTGGTCTTGGCGGCCCGACTGTGTCCACCGGGGATTGAGGCTACCCTCTTTGCCCTCCTGATGTCGATTAGTAACCTTGCGAACTTGGTCTCCCATGAGTTGGGGGCACTCCTTACCCATTGGTTGGGGATTACTGAGCACAACTTTGATCGCCTGTGGCTTTTAGTGCTAATTACTAACCTGAGTACGCTCTTGCCCTTGCCCCTCCTCAACTGGTTACCACAGCAGTTACCGCCCTCCTCTGTCAGTGTTGAATTGGAGCCAAGTGTCTCATGACCGGAGTTTTAGATTGCCCCTACACCATGGCGGATTGGCGGGGGGGAACCGCATCCCTCACCCAAGAGTATGACTATTGGATTGAGGATGTCGAAGGCACTGTGCCTACGGATCTTGTGGGAACCCTCTACCGCAATGGCCCTGGACTGCTGGAGCGCGGGGGGGTGCCCTTGGCCCATCCCTTTGATGGCGACGGCATGATCTGCGCCTTTCGCTTTGAGAACGGACGGGTGCATTTTCGCAATCGCTACGTGCGCACCGCTGGATTTTTGGAGGAGGAAAGGGCAAACCGCCTCCTCTATCGCGGTGTCTTTGGCACCCAAAAGCCGGGGGGATGGCTGGCCAATTTCCTAGATACCCGTGTCAAAAACATTGCCAATACCCATGTGATTTATTGGGCAGGGAAATTACTGGCACTCTGGGAAGCCGGTTTGCCCCATCGCCTCGATCCGCTGAGCCTAGAAACGATTGGCCTTGACACCCTAGGAGGTGTTCTAAAAGACAGGGATGCCTTTGCCGCCCATCCCCGCTTGGATCCCCAGACGCAGCGACTAGTGAACTTTGGCGTTAAGCCCGGTCTGAGTACCCGCATTGCGCTCTATGAGTTTGATGCCAGTGGTCAGTGCGTCTGTCAGCCAGTGTTTCAGATTCCGGGGTTTGCCTTTATCCACGACTTTGCCCTCACCCCCAACTACGCCATCGTCTTTCAAAATCCGGTGCAGTTCAACCCCCTGCCCTATCTCTTGGGACTGCGGGGCGCTGCCCAATGTCTGCAATTCAATGCCAAGGATCCTACGCGGGTTTGGCTCCTGCCCCGCCGGGGCGGCACCCCCCAAATGCTGACGATGCCGGCCTGTTTTGTCTTTCACCATGCCAATGCCTATGAAGTGGGGGATGAGATTCACCTAGAGTCCGTTGCCTACAGTCACTTTCCCAATTTGGAGCCGGGACAGGATTTTCGGGAAGTAAATTTTGCGGCACTGCCCTCCAGTCTCCTGTGGCGCATCCAGTTGAATTTGAAAACCAAGGCTGTGGATTGGCAAGTGGTCAGCGATCGCCCCTGTGAATTTCCCGTGGTGCATCCGGCCAAGGTAGGACAGCCCTATCGCTACACCTATTTGGCAGCAGGGCATGATCCCAAAATCAATGCGCCTCTACAGGCACTGTGGCGGCGCGATCGCCACACGGGCGAGGAACAGTTTTGGTCAGCCGCTCCGCGCGGCTTTGTCAGTGAGCCAATTTTTGTCCCGCGGGGGCTACAAAAAGGGGACTTCCTTTGGCAGGGTGCCCAGGGGGAAGAGGATGGCTGGCTCTTGCAGGTGGTTTATGACGCCAGTTGCCATAAGTCGCAGTTACTCATCTTTGATGCCGCCGCCATCAGTGCAGGGCCAGTGGCACGGTTGCGCTTAAAACACCACATTCCCTACGGACTTCACGGTTCCTTTACCACAGCAGTCTAGGTGGTGGGGGCAAGCATGGGCATTGAAATTGAGCGCAAGTTCCTTGTCGTAGGTGAGAACTGGCGATTACTTGCCACCGATGTGTCCCACTTTGCCCAGGGTTACCTATCAACAGTGCCTGAACGCACCGTGCGCGTGCGTCTTGTAGATAACGAGGCTTGGATCACGATTAAGGGCAAAGCCAGCGGCGGCCAACGCCGTGAGTATGAGTATGCCATCCCCGCTGCTGACGCCAGGGAACTCCTTGGCGAATTGTGCCTGCAACCGATCATCCAGAAAAATCGCTATCGCATCCCAGCGGGGGAGCTGTGTTGGGAAATTGATGAATTTGCCGGAGCCTCTGCCGGCCTGATTTTGGCAGAAATTGAATTGCCCCGTGTTGACTACCCCCTGACTTTACCCCCTTGGATTGGCTCTGAGGTGACCGACGACCCCCGCTATACCAATGCCTATTTGGCAGAGCATCCCTATCAGGAGTGGTCAAGTTAAATTCTCCCCCTCAGATTCGATAGGATGCAAAAATATGCTTGCTCGGATTCGCCAGATTACCCAAAGTCTCACTCCTCGTCTTATTGAAATTCGTCGCCATCTACACCGCTACCCTGAATTGAGTGGCCAAGAACATCAGACTGCCGCCTATGTGGCGGGGGTTCTTTCCTCCGTAGGCTTAAGCGTACAACAGGATGTGGGCAAAGTGGGTGTGATGGCCGAACTGGTGGGGAATCCCCAGGAGAACCGCTTGCTGGCCATTCGCACCGATATGGATGCCCTACCTATCCAAGAGTGCACGGGACTGGAGTTTAGCTCAAAGCATACAGGAGTGATGCACGCCTGCGGTCACGATGTTCACACCACAGTGGGTCTTGGCACCGCCATGGTGCTAGCGGCTCTCAAGGAGGAGTTCCCCGGCCGGGTGCGATTTATTTTTCAGCCTGCGGAAGAAATTGCCCAAGGGGCGAGTTGGATGATTGCCGATGGCGCCATGAAAGAGGTGAGTGCGATTCTGTCGCTCCATGTTTTTCCGACCCTTCCGGCGGGGGAAGTGGCGGTGCGCTATGGGACTTTGACAGCGGCAGCCGATGACATTGAGTTAACGATCTTGGGAGAATCCGGCCACGGCGCTCGCCCCCATGAGGCAGTGGATGCCATTTGGATTGCCGCTCAAGTGATTAGCGCTCTACAACAGGCGATTAGCCGCACTCAGAATCCCCTGCGGCCAGTGGTGCTCACCTTTGGCAAAATTCAAGGGGGGCGGGCCGCCAATATCATTGCCGATCAGGTGACACTTCAGGGGACGGTGCGATCGCTCCACCCGGAGACCCGTGCCACCTTGCCCGAATGGATTGAGCAAATTGTGGCCAATGTTTGCAGTGCCTATGGTGCCCGCTATGCACTGCACTATCGCCGAGGCGTGCCGGGCATAGAAAATACGCCTTATCTGTCCCAACTACTGGCCGAGGCGGCAACCGAGATTGTGGGGGCTTCCCATGTGCATATTTTGCCGGAACCCTCCTTGGGGGCAGAGGATTTTGCCCTCTACCTCGAACATGCCCCCGGCGCCATGTTTCGCCTTGGCGTGGGATTTCGCAATCGCCCTAACTATCCCTTGCATCACCCGCAGTTTGATGTGGACGAACAGGCCATTCCCGTGGGTGTGATGACCCTTGTCCACGCTGCCTGCCGCTATTGGCAGATTCCCTATTAATGGCGATTGGCATGGTAAAGCATTCCGAGGGCGATCGCGCTGACGACAACTTTGGGAAGCCAACTGGCCACGATGGGGGGCACCGCTCCCCCCTCCCCAAAGGCGGTGAAAATAAAGGCGCTGACATAGTAGCCAAAAATAATGACTACACTCAGTCCAAAGGCACGCCCCTGTCCTTGGCGAGGAGAGCTGATGCCCAAAACGGCACCGACAACCGCAAAACTAAGACACAGAAACGGGAGGGAGAGCTTTTCTTGCAACTGCACCCGCCACTGCCGCAAGCGCTTGGCATCGCCACTTTCCGCCAAAATTTGTAGGTACTGATAAATTTCGCGGCTGGTCATAAACTCCGGAGCCCGCGTTTCCATCGCTAAATCTATGGGGGTGCGCGGGTAGGCAAACGTTCGTTCTGCAAAAGTCTCGGCCGCGTCATAGTCGCGATCGCCCGTTAGGTGGTGGTAGGTTCCCCGACGAAACAGCCAAGCAGTGCCTTGCCACTGGGCTTCCTGAGCCGTAATAATTTCCCGCAGTTGTCCCTGCTCAAAGTTCAGTACCGTCACTTGACCCATGACCTTCCCGTCGAAATGATGGGCAAAAAAGAGTTGCTGAAGCTGCCCCCCAGCAAAACGACGGTAGAAGATATGGCGGGTCTGAAACGTGGGTTGGGGGTGCTGAATGGCCACTTCCAAGGTCTGGATGGCGCGGTAGGCCATCGGAGGAGCCACGAGTTCATTGAGGGCAAAGGTAAAAACCAAAGCCGCAAACCCTGCCACTACTGCCGGACGTACAAGCCGCACAGGGCCAATACCACAGCTTTTGCAGGCAATGAGTTCACTGCGGCGGGACAGTTGACTATAGGCAAGGAACGAACCAAACAGCATCGCCATGGGAATCCCTAGTACCGCAAAGGTGGGCAAACGCAGCAAAAAGACTTGAAGGGCACTGAGAATCCCCAGGTTGTGCTCCACCATATTGCGAATCAGGTAGAACACCGTACCAATAACAGCAGCAATCGCCGTAAAAGTGCCAAAACCAAAAACAAAGGGACGAAGCATCTCCCGCAGGATATAGCGATCCAATAGGGAGAATCGCGGCTGCCAAGGGATTTTTTCAAAGGCTCGGGCGATCGCCAACATGTTCTATAGCTGCAAGCGGGGTTTTGCCAACTTCCAATAGCGAAAGAATCGCCGCAAATCGGCATTGGCAGGTAATGTCACAAAAGGGTCTGGCTCTAGAATCTCCAGCGGATACGCCAATTGCTGACAAATGGCGCGAAAGCGCGGACTAGGACTAGCCATGGTTACCACGCGATCGCCACCGTGTACCTCAACAAAAGCATTCACCAAGGGAGCCACCTCGCCACGGTACATTTCCACTGGTAGATCCAGCAGGCACTCATAGAGAAACACCAGCCGTTTCAGGCGAATTTGCCATTCCTTCAGTAATCCTACATCCCAGACAAAAATGGCCGGCGCGTTGGGATAGCGGTCAAAGAGCGGCGCCTTGGGATCGAGGCAGTCTCCATGAACCCAAAGAATTGGCTGCCCCATCAGCGTTGCATGGCCTCTTTTTTCAACTGTTTGCTGTCCCGCTGCGCTGCTGCTGCCAAGTCCGCATCCAAGAGAGTTTGACCTGTCGCCGCCAAATAGACATCATCTAAACTGGGGCGCGACTGGGTCAAGCTAAAGAGGGGGAGTCCTGCTTCCTCTAGCGCCGTTTCTATGGCTGGAATCGCCACAGCCGCATCGGTCACTACCAGATTCAAAGAATTGCTCTGGTGGGCATTAATCAGTGCCGATTTCACGCAGTCCAATTGACTCAGAAGAGCCTGCGCCATTTGTGCCTCTTGACGTGGTGTGAATTCCCGTACCCGCAACGTGACGCGATCGCCGCCAATATTGGCTTTGAGTTCCTCAGGAGAACCACTGGCAATCACCCGTCCCCGATCCAGAATCACCAAGCGATCGCTGAGGAGATCCACCTCCTCAAGGTAGTGGCTGGTCAAGATAATTGTCAGCCCCTGGGCTTTGAGATCTCGCAGCACATTCCAGATGACTTGGCGACTTTCAATGTCGAGGCCTACGGTGGGTTCATCAAGGACTAGAACTTGGGGTTGATGCAGCAGCCCCGCTGCAAGATCAAGGCGCTTGCGAATGCCACCAGAGTAGGTACCACACTGGCGATCGCGCCATTCTAGGAGATCTAAGCGCGCCAACACCGCCTCAATCCGCTCTGGAATCAGGGCAGGGGGAATGTGGTACAGTGCCGCCTGCAATTCCAAAAATTCCTGACCCGTGAGGATTTTATCGAGAGCCACCTCCTGAGCCACATAGCCTAATTTTTGGCGCACTAAATGGGGTTGGTGCAGAACCGAAAGACCACAAACCTCCAACACCCCTGCATCGGGCCGCGAGAGGGTGCACAGACAGCGCAACGTTGTCGTTTTCCCTGAGCCATTCGGACCTAGCACCCCAAAAATTTCTCCTTGATAGGCTGTAAAGGAGACATCGGCCACTGCTGTAATGGCACCGTAGGACTTCTTCAGATGTTCGACCTTTACCGTGGCTGTCATGGTGATTACACTCTGTGTCTGATTCCCTTAACATTTTGGCAGATATTTCCCCTGTGTTCAGTGAGCGTGCTACAACAGCAACTAGAACCTATGGGTTAGGCTTCCTATAGCCAATGCTGAAACTGCACCAATTGCAGAGGTTCTGCACCTTACAGACGATCGCCTGCAATTGCGGATTCCAGAACTTAAAACCGATGCCGCCTTTCGCGATTCCCTAAGTGCCTATCTGAAAACCCTCCAAGGCATCAAATCCGTTCACGTTAACTTCCTTGCCGCCTCAATTAGCCTTGAGTACCACATCGAGCAAATTAGACCCCTACAACTGCTAGCGGCCATTCACTCTTGGGGCAATCTCCAAATGATTGGCCAAGGCAATAAGGGATTACAAAACCTCACCCGTGCCTTTGATCTTGAACCCGAGGAGGTGGGCAACAAATTAACCTCTATGGGTAGCTATGTAGGTGATTTTCTCGGTGGCATGGTGGGAGGAATAGCGGCTGGCCTGTTTATAGGGCTTGGGGGTGCAAGTCGGTACGGTTGTCGGTGGTGTTATTGGTGCACGACTGGGTATAAAAGCAACTGAGCAAATTACCTAAGTGCAACTTACTCCCCTTGAGGAAGCGCCGCAACGGATTGCGAAAACCCTTGAAATTCGCACGGGTGATAAAATCGGGGGTGTAGTGAGTGAAATTGCTGACGGCGATGATAGCACAGAGGATACTCGGTTCTCCAGCTAAAGTAGAGGGTATCCGCGCCGGTACGCGAATTAGTCCTCATCTCGATCTGCAACAGTCCAACACCGCAGTCAAAAAGAAGCAAGTATAATTTTTTTAAGATAGTGGCCTCTGGAGATGTCCAGCGCGACAGGAGCGAACTAATGCTCGATACAATCCTACTCCTCATTATCGTCGTGATGGGAATTGCCGTTGGCTTCAACAGCATTGACCTACTCCCGGCAACTGTTCTCGATCAAGTAGCTAACGTTCGTGGATTGCAGTGGGTTACCGCAGGTTTTGGTGCCATCTTGGGCATTGCCTTTGGTCTATTGTTGCAATCCTTTTACCATCGTCTTGAGCGCAGTATTCGTCAATTGCCGCCAGAAACGCTCTTGTCGCGAGCAGTGGGTCTTGTGGTGGGATTACTTCTTGCCAATTTGATGTTGGCACCGATTTTTCTGTTACCCATTCCCAAGGACTTTTCTTTTATTAAGCCGCTGATTGCCGTTCTTACCAGCATTCTCTTTGCCTACTCGGGCACCACATTGGCGGATAGTCATGGTGCTGCCCTTCTGCGTCTGATTAACCCCAACGCGGTGGCCAGTAGTCTCTGGGCAGAGGGGACGCTTAAACCCGCCCGTGCCAAGGTACTGGATACCAGTTGCATCATTGACGGCCGCATTGAAGCACTTTTGAATTTAGGGGTACTAGAAGGCCAGATCATTGTGCCCCGGTTTGTGCTTCAGGAGTTACAACTAATTGCCGATGCGGGGAATGAGCAAAAACGGATTCGCGGCCGGCGGGGGCTGGATGTCTTAAACCGTCTTCAAGCGAGTTTGGGCGATCGCATTGTCCTTCACTCGGCAGACTATCCAGAACTAACAACAGTGGATGCTAAGCTAGTACGGCTGTGCCAAGAAATTAACGGCACCCTTGTCACCAATGATTTGAACCTGAACAAAGTTGCCCGCTTCCAAAAAGTGGATGTCTTTAACGTCAACGAGGTAGCGCAAGCTCTCCGTCCCATTTATCTTCCCGGCGATACGCTGGAGTTGAAAATTCTCAAGGAAGGGAAAGAGCCTGCCCAGGGGGTGGGCTATCTTGAGGATGGCACGATGGTGGTTGTTGAAGAGGGGGTTGATCACATCGGCGATCAGCTACCGGTGGTTGTCACGGGTGCCCTGCAAACTTCGGCAGGTCGCATGATTTTTGCCCGCCTCCAAATGCCCACCATTGCCTAGCATTGCCTGCTTTTGCTCCTAGGGGTATGACATGACCCAAAAGCCACCAAAGGTTGCTTCACCTCGGCAACTGGTTTCGCCATGGATATGGGGCTTTTTCATTTTTAGCCTCCTATTCCTCGTGGGCGTGCTATTGGCAACGGTGTGGCAACCGACACTCTTTCCCATTGATCTAGTGAATCCGGATCAGCTACGGCCATTACCGGATTTCTTGCAACTGCCGGCGGATGACCTAAGTGTTTGGTGGCCCGTAGTTCTTGCAGCAGGGTTGGCGATCGCCCTTAACTTTATTCCCAGCAATAATGTCAGCCGATTGATTATTCGCTTCATTGTGATTCTTTTTGGCTGCCGCTATCTGGTATGGCGGGGCTGGGTGACGTTAAATGATGCCCAATGGCTCAGTTTTATGGCCAGCTTTGGCTTCTACGGGCTGGAGGTACTCTACTTTTTCACCTATCTCCTCTACTTTTATCAAACAGCATGGCTGACAACAGCGTGGCGATCGCGACAGGCCGATCACTATCAGCAGGCGGTTCTCAGCGGTGAATATTGTCCGAGTGTGGATATTTTCATTCCCACGTACAATGAATCCCCCCATATTTTGCGCCGAACCATTGTGGCCTGCCAGTCCATCAACTACAGGAATAAAAGCATCTATGTCCTCGACGATGGTCGGCGATCGGAAATTGCCGATCTCTGTGAACATCTAGGGGTCAACTATCTCACCCGCCCCACCAATGAGCACCGCAAAGCGGGCAACCTCAACCATGCCCTGAAGCACACCCAGGGTGAGCTAATTGCCGTTTTTGATGCCGACTTTATTCCCTTTCAGAACTTCCTCACCCGCACCGTGGGCTTCTTCCAAGATAATCATGTCTCCATGGTGCAGACTCCCCAGCACTTCTTTAACCCTGACTATCACTCCCAAAACCTCGGCATTGAGTTTATGATGCCCGGTGATATGGAGTACTTTTTTGGCTTTATTCAGCCGGGGCGCGACTTTGGCAATGCCATTATTTGTTGTGGTACTTCCTATGTGGTGCGCCGCCGTGACTTAGAAGCTGTTGGTGGATACTACACCCGCTGTGTGGTCGAGGATTTCCAAACCGGAACCAGAATGCAGATCGCCGGCTATCGCTTGGTGTACCTCAATGAAATTCTCAGCATGGGAGAGTCTCCTCGGAACTTCCAAGATCATCTGGAGCAACGGCTGCGGTGGCTCCAGGGGAATATGCAAATCTATTTCTGTGGTGATGATCTTCCTATTTGGTCAAAACTGTCGTGGTTTCAGCGCAGTTGCCACCTCTCGCTGCTATTGCACAACATTAACCCCTTTATCCGCACTTGCTTTCTCATTGGTCCTTTTTTAAGTCTGATGACTGGCATTTCCCTGACAGTGGCTACGTTTGGTGAATATCTCTTTTATGCTCTGCCCTACACATTGTTGACGATCGCCACCTTTAGCTGGGCGACAGAAGGGCGGTATTTTTCTATCTGGGGTGAAGTTTATGAGGTAACCTTTGCCTTTCCGGGGATGGTGCAACTCATTAAAATCCTGCGCAATCCCTTCGGCAAAATTGGCAGTATTGTCACCAACAAGGGCACCCTCTCCCATCGGAAGCGGTTGAATTTACGCTATACATGGCCACTAGCGGCATTTGTGATTGCGGTGGGGGTAGGAGTCTTTATCCGCTATGGGGGCTACTGGCTCCATATCTGGCCGCCAATGGAGTATGAACGGGCGGGTTTAGAGGTGATGTTGGCTTGGACTCTCTACAACGCCTTTATTGCCTTGATTGCGGTTTTGTCTTCCATTGATCAGCCCACCCGTCGTCAGAGCGATCGCTTCCCTGTTTGTACTGTGTGTCGCTTTCAACTGGGGAATCAGACCTACTGGGGCTATACCCGTGATGTGTCAGAGACCGGTGCTGCCTTATTGCTGACCGCAGGGCGTTTTATCGCAGCCCAAAGAGATACCGTCGGCAGCCTAACCTTTTTGGAACAGGACTTTAGCGTGACCGCAACTGTGGTTCGTACCCGTCCCGAACAGGAGCAGTGCTGTGTTTACCTGCAGTTTCTGGAGGTGAGTGATGAAGCCCAGCAACGTCTCATACAGCTCCTCTACGGCAGTCTCACTTGGTGGCACAGACCGAAAGCCCCCAATGGTATAGATGCCTTTTTGCCAATGTTGATTCGTTTATTTGACTTTCGATCCCTCTTTAGCCTCTACAGCAATAACTGACCGATAGGCTCACGGCTCAAAAATTCGCTTTAGGCGACAACAAAAGTTCGGCAATATGAAAGACGTTAACGCATCCTCTCGACAGAGGATAAGGGTTGGACTGTATCCCTCTGATGATCTAACCCCTGATTTGCTGCAACTGGCTCAAGTAGTGCTTCGCAGTCTTGGCCATGCCGTTGTAACAGCTTGGCTTTGCCGAACTGATCCCTCAGAGGAATGCCTTTATTTGTCTGCCTACTGGTGTATCAATGAAACCAATAACCTAGTCTTGTCATCCGCTCAAAGTGACTAAAGAGGAGTGGTTCCTCGGTGGTAACTTTTGACATTTGCAGTACCTTGTTGCGACTCAGCTTGGTGAACTTGTACGGGACTATTGGCTTAAAGCAGGCCGCGATAGCGAATGAACGTCAGCACTGCTGCCCACGACCCCAAGGCTACCTTAAGGGCAATGAGAATATTTAGCCAAGGAATCCAACCACCACTGAGGAGCGTGCCAAACTGACCGGCAGGTAAGGCCACTCCTATCAATAGGCTGGCACCGCAGAGAATGAAAACAATCACAGAGATTTTTTCCCATGTGGCGGCATGGAAACGCCGATAAATACTCTCTAGCCACTCTGGAGCTGAAGTAATGGCCACAAGGCCCATTGCCGTCCCGCCAGCGACGCCAGCAGCAAATCCGCCCCCCGGACTCAGGTGCCCCCGCAAGGCCAATTCAAGACATACAAGGGAGCAAATGGTGGCGCCAAATCTTGCCAAAACAATCGAAGGTTGATCATTAAAGCGGCTAACGTGGCCAAGGGGTTTTTCGTTGCTGAGCAAATACTGTGCCCCCATGATGGCAAGGGTGAATACCACCACCTCAAAAATGGTGTCGTACAAGCGATTGCGCAAGATCACGGCAGTAACGGCATTGGGAATCGCACTTTGGTGAACAAGGGTTTCGACAATGGGAATCCTCGCTACTACAGGTGGGGTGGGGATCATCAGCATTTTTACCAGCAGCAGCACTGCCGCAATCCCATAAAGCCAAATCATGCCCTTGACTCCTTTTCACCAGGCAAAGGGTAATACATGAGTTCTGTGAGATGGGTGAGGTGGGGTTTGAGGATGGTATACAGGCGTGGAACACGGGTCATCGTTAATAATCGAGTGGTTTCTTCCGCACATAGGGCGTGAATCTCGCGATCGCGGAGCGCTATTTTGAGTTGCTCAAACGTAGGATAAATGATTAATTCAACACGCAAATGATAGGGGGCAACAGCCTCACGAATGGCTTCCAGTAAATGATCCAAGCTATCGGTAGAGAGTGCTGAAGCTAGGATGCCCAACCGCAACACAAGGGACGAGCGTACGGCAACTGCGTAGAGCATAATTGAGAGCATGGTTCCCACAAGGGCCTCGGTCAATGCCACATCAGCAGCGCCCAGAACTGCATAGATCAAGGCGGCTACAGCACCCACAATGCCACGAATGACTAAGACATGGTAGGGATTGTCCTGAAATACCAACATTAAGGCGGTAAGCGGTAGGAGTGCTGTTACCCCAATCATCCAGCTATCCATCACTGTCCTCTCCTTGGGAGCAGTAGGCCAGCACATAGCCCAAAATGGTGTTCCAAAGGGCAAGGGAAATGAGCGCTAAGACGAGAAGCGGCCATTCGCGGGGAATGCGCAGTAACACGCCGATCATAATGGCCATCGAACCCAAGGTATCTGAGACTGACAAAAAATGCAGTTTATACAGGGGCGATCGCCGACCCACCAGTGGCCACGTTCCCCACAACCAAAGAAACAGGCCAAAGCTGATGCAGGCATTACTAAGCCACTGTAGGATCACTTTACCCCCTCCCTAAAGGTTGGCGACATCCCGCAGTCGCCGCAGAATCTGCGCGAGGAGCATCAGGGCACCATTGCCCACACTGAGAATGATGATGCCCACAATGCCAATCATCCAATCATCCCGCTGTACCGACACCAGCAAGATCATAATTGCTGCTTTTGTGGCAATACTGGCAAAAGCCAACATCTTTGACCAGATGTGCTCCCCTTTCCAAGCGGCATAGAGGGGAATGCCTAGAATCAACAGCATAATGACTAAAAAGGCCGTCATTTTTCGGGTCTGCGCTCCACGAGTTGATGTACTTCAAACCAGCCCTCCTCGTTGTAGTGCAGTACAATTGTCTTCGGCGTGAAGGTGATCGTAAAAATATCCAGAAAAATCAACCCAGGGGCACGAGTAGGGTCAACGGGTTCACGGATAATTGCTTCATGGCGATGGGGACGCACGATTATTTCAATGGCTTCAATATAAGCACGGGGAACAGCCATCACCACTTTCCCTAGGGTACTCAACCACTGCCGGAGTGTTGCCACACCCCCCCGCCCTTGAGGCAGCAAGAGCGAAACAAGAATACCAATCGCTAGATTGACCAAACCAAAGTCCGCCGTCAGCAGCAGCCAAATCGTCAGGCGCAGGGCAAAGTTCAAATAATTCATAGGGCTAATCCCATCAAGCCAAGTAACAGTAACAGCATTACCCCTAGAAGATGCTCTAGGCGCTCCCAAGCCCCCCGCCAAGGGGATTCCCAGCGGGAGACCCCCAAGGCCACCAGACCACACCCCACCAAGGGCAGCAAAAAAGCGCGTAACAAACTCATGCCACTACTGTAGGCTTCCATGTAGCCGGCATTGGCAAGAAATAGCCCCCCCAAGAGCACCATTGTGGCGGCACTATAACCCACGGGCATAAGGGTCTTGCTAGAATGGCGAGGCAAAAAGAGGAATTTGCTGTAAATTGTGGCGGTTAAAAAGCCAGTGCCATAGAGCAGTCCCTGCTGCCACGGATCAAGGTAACTCAGGGTCAAGACCTTAGCGGGAAATCCAGCAAGGAAGGGCACACCGACAATGCCATAACCGGCAATCATCAGGGCGATCGCCACTGGGCGCGGCAGACCCTCTTGGCGCAATTCACTAAGACGATAGTGACGCAGTTCCCCCACACTCAAAAAAAGACTGGCCTTTGCTAAACCGTGCATAAGGGCATACAAACCTGCCGCTGCTGGGGCAATGATCACCCATCCCAGTTGACCAAGGGTACTAAAGCTAAGCATCCGTCGTACATCATCGGCCACCAAGGCAAACACCGATCCAAAAAAGATCGAGGCAAAGGCAAAAAGCCGCACAATGTCGGCAATGTCGCTATACAGGAGACTGAGGCGGGTCAGACTAAAAACCCCAGCATTTTCGACAATGCCGGCCAGGAGAGCAGCAACAATAGGAGCAGCAACAACATTGGTTTGGGGCAACCAAAGCCCACTGACGAAAATGGCGCCCTTTGCCAACAATGCCATCAAAATCATAGCCACAGCTTCTGGCGGTGCCGGCATCAGTGCACTAAAAGCAAAGGTATGGTTTGTCTGATAAACAAGAGCTACCCCTATGAGATAGAAGAGCATAGCCACATTGCTCACCATCAGGTAGCGCAGGGCAATCCAAAGAGAGCGATCGCTGGGGGGATAGGCAATCAATAAAAAGACGACAATCCCCAGCACCTCAATATTGACATAGAGACTGAGGAAATCCGCCGCAATAAAGACGGTGTTGGCACAGCCGTGGAGCAGACACAGCAAAACATAGAAGAACGCCCTATAGCCCTCCTGCCACGTGTGTAACAGTGCTGCCAAAATGACAAGGGCATTGGTGACAATAAAGTAGCCACTGAGGGGGTCAATCCTTAAGGAAATGCCAAAGCTATCCAGAAGGACAAAGGAAGTGTTGACTTGGTGGATGATAATGCCTAAGCCAACACAGAGGGAAACCAAGGCGATCGCCAGTGTTAGGCTCCGCGCCAAGGGGGGCAGTAGATAAAGCATTAAGCCGGCCACAAATGGCAACAAAATCCAAGCGATCGCGAGCGCCGTCATTGCCACTTCCTACAGATACTTTTGATCAATTTCTGGAGTTTCCAAAGTTGGGTTATCCCGCGCTAGCTTCATTGCCGCCACCAGCATTAGCGTTTGAATTGAAAGACCAATCACGATTGCTGTTAAAATCACCGCTTGGGGCACCGGATCCGCATAGGCAGTATCAAAGCTCCCCCCACGGGCAATGGGTGTGACAAGGCCACTGTGGGTAGCAATGACCACAAACAAAGCCACCACTCCGGTGCTCATGACATCCATCGTCACAATTTTCATGAGTAGATTTTTCTTGACAATCGTTGCCAGAAACCCGACGAGGATAGTGACAAAAACACTTGCTTCCAAGAAAATCATGACGCCCAACCCGCAGACACCTTGATATTTAGAACAGACTTTAACATTCCATCCTTCCTTTAGGCTTCAGTTTTTGCGGTAGAACTGCACCGCCGTAACCAACGGTGGGGAACCTGATGGCATCCTTAAGCACGTTAAACCCCATCTTCACTTTAGTTAGTTCAATGTAATTTTTCAGGTAAATAGGTATTTTTCAATAGTTTTGCCGTGAAAATAATCCTTTAGAAAACTAGTTAACAATTTTAACTATATGTCTAATAGGTGGAAATTAAGACGCTAATACTTTACTATCATAGTAAGAGAGAGTGATGAAGAGTAGTGATTTTATCTCAGTTAATTTA
>NZ_JARJMS020000063.1:0-35781 GCF_029335995.1 Thermosynechococcus sp. Uc | reverse complement strand
CTCTCACGGCTAATCCCGATCCTGTGCGGCAAGCCGCTGAAAAACTAGCACAATTCTTTAACGGTGTAGTGATTCACCTACCCGATGCAGAAGAACGTCCAGACACCCCAATTGCTGAAGCCTCTGAAGAGGACGACCTTGAGTTTTAATGTGTTGTTGTGGAGATAAAACTAGCGATCGCCACCAGTGGCAGGATCCAAAGAGCCCACTGCCCCCCAAAGGGCTGCATCGGCTAGGTGGTCACCAGTGACTCAAAGGGAATGCGCTGGGCGTGCCCCCAAAAGGCCTCAAGGTTGTAGTATTGGCGTTCCTTGGGCAACTGCACATGGACAATCACATCGCCGTAGTCCATGAGTACCCATGAACATTCCGCTTGGCCTTCAATATGTTGGGGTTGGCGTTGACAATGTTCGAGCGCTGCCTCCTCAATCCCTTGGTAAATGGCGCGCACTTGAGTTTTTGAGAGTCCTGTAATGATGACAAAGTAATCGGTTAAGTAGGACACGCCACTCACATCCAAAAGGCAGATATCCACTCCCTTGCGATCGTCGGCAGCATAGGCTGCAGTCCATGCTAATTTAAGGCTAGGGTCAGTAATGGCGGCTACCCGCTGCATCTGTTGAATAATCAGGCTGCTGTCTCCTAAACGCACTCCTTATATCCTTTGATTTTACCTATTGGTTTAGGGAGGCGCAGGACAAATTTGTTACAAAACCTTACAAGCATTACTCCCCACTGGCTGTGGTATCCCCACAACGGACAATGGCGCCCTGCTGCTGCCATCCTCCGCGAGCAATTGGCCAGCTATCAGGAGCAACTCCAACAGCGGCAGCCCACTCTCCTCATACTGGCAGAACCCGATCCGCTATCGTTTCTCGGAGGTTTTCTAGCGGCACTTTCCACAGGCACGCCCCTATTACTGGCCAATCCCCAATGGCAATCCCAAGAGTGGCAGCAAGTGGCAGCACTCCTACCCCAGAATTTTATGGCTTGGGGAACCGTGCCTCCCCTAGACCCCCAAGGCTCTAGAGAACCCTTACCCCAGGGTTGGATTCTTATCCCCACCGGAGGAACTCAAGGGCGGTTGCGTTGGGCGATTCACACAGTGGCAACCCTTCAGGCGGCAGTGATGGGGCTGCAAAGCCATTTACAGCAAGGAGCAATTCACTGTCTAAGTATTTTGCCCTTGTACCATGTCAGTGGCCTGATGCCCGTGGTGCGATCCCTCTGGACGGGAGGAGAACTCTATCTTGCGAGCCATTTACGGGATTTACGGCAAACAGCACCACCGGCCAATTGTAATCTGTGGCTGTCTTTGGTGCCTCGGCAACTGCAACAGGTGCTCACAGAACCGCTGCTTTGGTTAGGGAAGTTAAGGGGGATTTTTATTGGCGGTGGCCCCACTTGGTCTCAACTATTAGAGGCAGCAGCGGCGCAGCAATTGCCCCTCTGTCTCAGTTATGGAATGACAGAAACCGCAGGTATGATCTGTGTTCAGCGGCAGGGAGAATTTTTGACGGGCGATCGCTCCTGTGGTCAAGTCTTACCCCACGCCCAGATTGATTTAACCCCTACGGGTGAGATTCAGATTCAGGCGGCCTCCCTTGCCCTCGGCTATTATCCTCAGTGCTTTCAGTCAACCATCTTCCTAACCGACGATCGCGCTCAATGGCGGGGCGATCGCCTCTACATTTTAGGACGCACAAGCCGCAAAATCATCAGTGGTGGCGAGAATATCTACCCCGAAGAGTTAGAGGCCTTACTCCTTGACAGTGGCCTTGTCCAAGACATCTACATTTATGGTGCACCCGACCCCCTTTGGGGTGAACAAGTGATTGCCCTCTATGTGGGAGACCTCTCTCCTGAAGAGCTAAGCACATGGCTCAAACAGCAGTGCAGCGCTTACAAATGCCCCAAACAGTGGATTGCTGTACCTCAAATTCCCCGCACCCCCCAAGGCAAAGTGCGATCATCCTCGATCATGAAGACGCTTTGAAGTTTTGTTGGTAATGCACAGAAGACCCCGAAGAGCTGTAGGATCGCCTCCAACCTCTTTCAATATTTTGATAGGCAGAAGTATCAAATACTGCAACAAAACTTGATATTCTAAGCCCCAAGTAGCTCTGTCTGCTAATCAAAGCGCCAATGCATTACTGAACATCGCTAGCTCAGTTCTAGTTGTAATCCGGCAGTTTTCTCCCAAAATATTCCGGTATATCCACTGGCTTCAAATAAATACGCAATCAATACCGTTGTATTTAGTTGACCATCCTGCTCAAACTCTTTGTCATCAACCGGTCTAACGATAGGTGCAAAACAGGATAGTTGCGAGGGCTGAGGTGTTTGGGGATAGACTTGACAATAGTTCTGAAAGTGCCATTTTAGGATGGTATTTTTTCTCCTTTTTAAGGAAAGAATACGTCATTTCTTCTTTTTTCTCGTCTCTCAAGCTAGCGTTCAACACTTCTGGGTCTTGCATTATGGCTCCCCCTAGGGCACGCTGAGACAAGAATCCCTTAATCTTCCGCTGCATGTACTTGGTTACGGGTGCCACAGGACAATTGGGTTTACGGGTGGTGCGCCGCTGTATTACGTTGGGACTACCGGTGCGGGCGTTTGTGCGTCTGACGAGCCAATACGATCTCCTTAAGCAATGGGGCGCTGAAATTTTCATTGGCGATCTGCAACAACCCCGCGATATTCAGGCCGCCATGGAGGGGGTGGAGGCGGTAATTTGCTGCCATGGGAGTCAGTTACTCAGCCGTGCCATTCAGGCGATTGATTACCGTGCCACGTTGGATGTGATTCAGGTGGCTCAGGAACGGCGGGTGCGTCATGTAACGCTGATTTCTTCTCTGGCGGTGACTGGCGATCGCCAGCAATCCCCCTTTCTCAAGGCCAAGTATGAGGTCGAGCAGGCGCTTATTAGCAGTGGTCTCAACTATGCTATTTTCCGCTGTCCCACCCTCATGTCTAGTTTGCTCCCCCTTGCGGAGCGCTTTCAGCAGACGGGGGTTTATATTGTCCTAGGTGATCCTCACCATCGCTTGCAGCTCTTGAGTCCTGAGGATTTAGCCCAGTGTATTCTCATTGCCAGTCAAGCCAGTCAACCAGCGATTTTTAGCATGGCGCATCCAGAGGTCTTGACGCGACAAGAGATTGCCGATCGCCTCGGTCGCTTTTTCAATAAACGCCCCTTTGTGATGACATTGCCTCTCAGTGTCATTGATGGCGCTTTTCAGTTCTTGAGCCTAATGAATCGTGATTTGGAGGCCAGTCTTGGGACACTGCGGACACTGTTGACCTATGAAAGTCTTTGCCCTGCCAGTGAAATTGAACGCGCCCAAGCCTATTTTCAAGTTTCCTTGGAGTCCCTAGAGACGTTTTTAGAGCGCTACTTCTAGCGGGGGAGATCCCCACAGGGGCGATCGCGATAGAGCTGTAAATAGCGATTAAACCTAGCCCAATCAAAGCTACGCGGGTCAATGCGCTCCCCTGAGCGATCAACAGCAGCATGGGTAGTGACACGTTGCGGATCAATGGCTGTTTGCGCCACCAGCCAAGCCAAGCTACGGTATTGAGCATCGGTATAGCCGCCGTGTTGGGAACCATTGTGGCGACCTTGGGGCGGTGTTTCTAAAGAGAAATGCAGGGCAAAATTATTCACCGAAGGGGCTAGGCGGGGGTTAGTCTGTACTGCTTCCGAACCAAAAACAGAGTTACCTGCCCCATAGGCACGCTTCGACCAAGGTACTAAGTGCAGCAGCCAGCCCCTGAGGGTAATCAACTCATGGTAGCTGGCCTGGTCTTCATCGCGGGAATGGGGCGTTTGAAAGAATTCCAGCGCCGATTGGGCAGAGGCAGCAGTTTCATGGAGCACAATTAAGGGCGCATTGCTCACCACCCGACCGCGAATATCCGTACGGAAGCGATCGCCAAAATTAGTGGGATGGGCGGGCACACTATACCAAGGGGGAGCAAACGAGCACTGTTGATGGACTTGCCGCACTTTGGCAAAGAGGCGATCATAATCAGCGCCGTCACTGCGTTGGAGAAACAAAGAAGGAGTCTCTGGTAACCAAGGGGGCAGCGGTGCGGCCATTGGCGAATCAAACTGCGGATCATCAATGGGCACTGCTTGGCTGAGATCAAGGGGGCGATCGCCATGGGGAATAGAACCAATCATCACCCCCCACAGTGACACCACCACCACCGTAGCGATCGCCAATGAAATAAGAAATCGCAGACCTTGGGAACGACGCAGCATAGGCAGAACTGAACCAATTTGGCACAATACAATCAAACCCTAAGCCGAAATGTTGGGATCAGCAAGCCGATGATTATTGTTCTAAAAAGTGGCACCCCTAATGAAGAGATTGAACGGGTCAGCACCGAGATGTGCACTTGGGGACTGACCCCCGAAAAAATTGTGGGCAAGCACAAAGTTGTCATTGGTCTGGTTGGCGAAACAGCGGAATTAGACCCTCTGCGGATTCAGGAAATTAGCCCTTGGATTGAGCATGTGCTGCGGGTTGAGCAGCCCTTCAAACGGGCAAGCCGCGAGTATCGTCACGGTGAACCCAGTGAAGTGGTGGTGCCCACTCCCAACGGGGATGTCGTTTTCGGCGAGGGGCATGAAGTGGTAGTTGTGGCAGGACCTT
The DNA here is from genome assembly GCF_029335995.1 of Thermosynechococcus sp. Uc. Classification (NCBI taxonomy): domain Bacteria; kingdom Bacillati; phylum Cyanobacteriota; class Cyanophyceae; order Acaryochloridales; family Thermosynechococcaceae; genus Thermosynechococcus; species Thermosynechococcus sp. Uc. The sequence continues at coordinate 31,120 of NZ_JARJMS020000063.1, read as the reverse complement.
GCTCCGTTGAAAACGAATCCATGATCATTGAAACGGCGCAACGGGTTAAAGCAGCGGGAGCCAAATTCCTGCGCGGTGGCGCTTATAAACCCCGTACCTCCCCCTACGCTTTCCAAGGCCATGGGGAAAGTGCCCTTGATCTGTTGGCGGCAGCAAAAGCAAAAACCGGCTTGGGCATCATTACCGAAGTGATGGATGCAGCAGATTTGGAAAAAATTGCCGAAGTAGCCGATGTGCTGCAAATCGGCGCCCGCAATATGCAAAACTTTTCTCTTCTAAAGCGCGTAGGTGCCCAACCCAAACCTGTCCTTCTGAAACGGGGAATGTCTGCCACCATTGAAGAATGGCTGATGGCTGCGGAGTACATTCTCGCAGCAGGGAACCCCAATGTCATTCTCTGTGAGCGGGGCATCCGTACCTTTGACCGTGACTATACCCGCAATACCTTGGATTTAGCGGCAATTCCTGTACTGCGCAAGCTCACTCATCTGCCCATTATGATTGACCCCAGCCATGGCACCGGCTGGGCCGAATTTGTGCCCGCAATGGCCAAAGCGGCTGTAGCAGCAGGCACCGATGCTCTGATGATTGAAGTGCACCCCAATCCCGCGAAGGCGCTCTCCGATGGCGCCCAGTCCCTGACTCCCGATCAGTTTGACGAGTTAATGCAGGCGCTCCAACGTCCCCTTGTCAGTTTGAGCCGCTAGGCAAAACAGGGAGCAGCCGATGACCGATATGCTGGTCAAGCTCTACGATCTAGCGGTGGACTGGTCCGCTGTGATGGCGCATCAACAGCAGGGAATTCACTATCGCCAGCCTTTAGGATCAGAAGTCATGGCCATTGTCCAATGGGTGGGCGATCGCTTTAGTGGGGGTTGGCGCAGTGAAGTGGCCATCGCCTTTAGCCAGCGGCCGCCAAGAGGACTCATTGCCGTACAAGGAGGCGAATTATTGGGTTTTGCCTGCTATGACGTAGCTGCCTTAGGCTTGTTTGGCCCTATGGCCGTGGCGGAACCCCACCGAGGGCGGGGAATTGGTCGGCTACTGTTGCAGTTAACCTTGGCTCAAATGCGCAGTGCTGGCTATGGCTATGCCGTTATTGGTTGGGTTTCCTCAGAGGCTTTTTATGCGAAGACTGTTGGCGCAATGCCCATTCCCGATTCCCGCCCCGGACTCTGGCGCAGTGCCTTAAGGATTAACTCATCAGGCTTTTAACAACAAGACCAAGGATAAACCCCAAGCCGCCAAAGCGCACAAATTGCCAAAAGTTTTCTTGATCTAAAACTTCCTGCCAGCATTCTCGTGCCGCCTCTCCTAGATGAAACAGCAATGTTAGACCAAACTCTGCCTCCAGTTGCCGCAGTTCCTGTTGCAGGCGATCGCGCTCTTGATCTAAGGCAACTTGATTGTGTTCCTTCAACCGCGCTTGGGTGGCTTTGATCTGCTCATACTCACGGTATAGCTCTGCCATCCGTGCTTGCGTCTCTTCATAGACCCGGCGCACCTCGTCTTGGGGTTCCACGGGCTAGCCCCCATGACTGCGGGGATCATCACTGCGCTGGCGGGCGAGGGGACTAGGGAGTTGAGACATTTCACCCGTCAGTTGACCATAGGGCAAAGGGAGACCATTGCTAAGAGCTTCCAAGTTTTTGGCCATTACTTCCTTCGGTTGAAGGCCGATTGCCACTGCTTGAGGTTCCAATTGCCGATTCAAAAAAACAAAGTGGGGAATACCATCCACATTAAATTGCTCAATTTCAGGTAGCCACTTGGTGTTGTCCACATTCAGCATGACAAAGTTCAGGCGATCGCGATATTGTGTCTTTAATTCCCCCAAATCCTTGGCCATTGAACGACAAGTGCTACACCAGTTGGCATAAAACTCCAAAAGTGTGGGCTTGCCATTGACCTGAGCCTCCTCCCAAGGGGTGGCGTGGTGGGCTTGCTCTTCAAGCGTTAGGGATGAACTGCTGCCGCGCAGACCGGCAAATAGGGCAAGAGTAATGAAAATGGCGACAACAGCAATCACAAAATTGCGTAGCCGTTGATCACCGGCTGCTGTTGCTGCTCCCATAGGGCGTTCCTTGCAAGTTTCAACACATTGATCCTAACGGATTTTCTTCGCGAGAGATTGTCCATGTCACAGGGGTTATACAGCCGTTTTATACCAAAAAATTTAGAGATAGATCTAATACAGGCTGGGTATAAATGACCAGCCCGTCAAAGAGTCAGTCACCCCTGCCGCCATTTGGGGCAATACAGCTAGCAGCTTTTGATGCAATGCTTCCAGTGTCCCGAAGACTTCCCTACCAATGCCCCTTGCAGAGGCAGCCACAATCACTCAATGGATTCATTGCAGAGAGCAAACACAGGCACAACATTCGCTAGCCAATTCAGTGTGATCCTGCTATGTCTTGGGAGCGTTAGCAATCCCCAGCAACTCTTGTCTTGACAAAAGTAGCGCAGTTGCTTGCGGCAACCAATAACCGCTGGTAAGACTTCCAGCAAGAGAGCGAGTTTGTTTTAAAGTTTGCGGTTGTCCCTTGGCCTGCTGCTGCTGATAGGGATGGAAAACTTTCCACTTGGCTCCCAATCCGATACTCCTGGCGCAGCTACTGGACAATGGCTTTGTAGCTGTCAAACCCATTGGAGTCTTGCAAGCGTTCCTGCTGTCGGGCATCGGTTTTGTGTTGTACAGCCTTTTTACAAGGATGAGGATAGACTTGACAATAGCTCCGAAAGATAAAATAGCAAGCTGGTACTTTTTTCTGCTTTTTAAGGGAAAACGACGAGAGCTAGTCTCCTCACCTATCCTTCAACACTTCTGTAGGGATGGTCATCGCTATCCAGAAGAGTTGTTTGACCGCTACTTGCGCTCTTGTGGCAGACTAAGAGATTGCAAGTACAGAGTCACAGGCATGTTCAAAACAATTTTAGTGGCACTGGATACCAGTGAGTTATCGGCACGGGTGATGGCCGCAGTGACACAGTTAAATCTTGACCCAGATGCCCAAGTGATTCTTAGCCATGTGATTTCACCGGTGGAGTCGGGGTTTGGGGTTAGTGCCGATCGCCCCTCGTTGCATCCGCAAATGGGCACTTACCGTAGTATTGAGCAGCACTTACAACAGTTTCAAAGCTACCTCCCCTGTGATTCAGAAATTGAAATTGTTACCGGTGACCCGGTCGAGGAAATTTTACGCTTGGCTAATATCTATGGAGCAGACCTCATTGTGCTGGGGAGTCGCGGTCTGACGGGAGTTGAGCGAGTTGTACAAGGCTCGGTGAGTGGTGCCGTTGTGGCTGATGCTCCCTGCTCAGTGTTTGTGGTTAAATCAGCGGAAATCTAAGGTATGGCAGCACCACTGACGGGTCTTACAGCGGTGGAAGTGGCGGAGCGGCAAGCCAGAGGTCGCATTAACCGTCAAGTGAGTGAAAGCAATCGCACCTACGGCGATATCTTGCGGGAAAACCTCTTGACGTTTATCAACGGGGTTTTTGCCTTTATCAGTGTCATTTTGCTTTTTTTGGGCCGTCCGGGGGATGTGGCCGCCATTATTGTGGTTGTGTTTCTCAATGCCATCATTAGCATCCTTCAGGAAATTCGCGCCAAACGGCAATTGGATGAAATTAGCCTCCTCACCCGTCCTCGTGTCAAGGTACTGCGCGATCGCCAAGAAGCGATTATTGATCCAGCGGAAGTCGTGGAGGGGGATATTCTCCTCTTGGAGCCGGGGGATCAAATCGTTGCTGATGGCACTGTGATCGGCGATGGGCAGATTCAAGTGGATGAGTCGTTACTGACAGGGGAGTCGGATCTCATTTCCAAGCGGGCGGGCGATCGCCTGTATTCGGGAAGCTTTTGTGTGCGCGGTGCTGCCGCCTACGTAGCTGAACAGGTGGGGGAAGAAAGTACCGCTCATCAACTGACTGCTGCCGCCAAAACCTACCACCACAAACTTACCCCCCTGCAGCGGGAAATTAACCTGATTATCCGCGTCATTCTTGCCCTCGCGGTTTTCCTTTGGCTATTGGTGCTGCTCTCGCTATTGGTGCGACTGACTACTCTACAAATGAGTGTGCAAACGGCGGCAGTGGTTGCGGGTCTAGTGCCGGTGGGATTGTATCTAACCATTACACTCACCTATGCTTTGGGGGCACTGCGCATCTCCCGTGCCCATGTCTTAGTGCAGCAGGTGAATGCCATTGAATCCCTCAGTGGTGTGGATATTCTCTGCCTTGATAAAACGGGCACGCTGACGGCTAATGCCCTTGAACTCCATAGCTGGTACGCCCTCACTGAGACAGAAGAAAAGACAAAAGCCGCCTTAGCCATATTTACCGCCAGTGTCAGTGCTCCGAACCGCACAATTGTTGCCCTCGCAGAGAGTTTTGGCGGCAGTCCCCAACCCCTGCGCCTAGAAATTCCCTTTTCTTCTGCCTACAAGTGGAGTGCTGCAGCGTGGCATGACTCAGAAGTGTTCATTTTAGGGGCACCGGATGTCCTTTTCAACAGTGAAACCCTCTCCCCTGAGGTGGTTGAGTTGCTCCAGCGGGGACGGCAGCAGGGATTTCGGGTACTCCTCTTTGCCCGCAGTAGCAGTGATCCCACTTGGGATGAGCATCAGCAGACCCCCCTATTGCCCCTAGACCTTGAGCCTTTGGCAGTGATTTGGGTAGGCGATCGCCTCCGACCCCAATGCCGCGATGTTTTGGAACGCTTTCAACAGGCGGGGATTCAAATCAAAATTATCTCCGGTGACCATGCAGAAACCGTGGTTGCCCTCGCTAAACAAGTTGGCCTTGATGCAGGGGCAATTGCCATTTCCGGAGCAGAACTCGCCGCCATGGATGATCCCGGCTTTGATCAGATGGCCGAGAAAGCCACGGTCTTTGGTCGCATTACTCCAGAGCAAAAGGCAAAACTCGTAACTCGACTCCGCGCCCTCGGGCATCAAGTGGCCATGATTGGGGATGGCGTGAATGATGTTTTGTCCCTGAAGCAGGCCAACGTGGGAATTGCTATGGAAAGTGGTAGTGCGATTACCCGTAATGTTGCCGACATTGTATTACTGGCGGATTCCTTTGCAGCCTTACCAGAAGCCTTTCGCGAAGGGCAGCGCATCTACAACGGCATTCAGGATGTCACCAAGCTCTTTTTGGTGCGGGTCTTTAGCTTTAGCTTGCTCTGTCTAGTAACCGTGATGGCGGGACGCGCCTTTCCGCTACTGATTAAACATAATAGCCTGTTAACTCTGGGGGGCGTGGGGCTGCCCACCCTTGCTGTGGCTTTTTGGGCAGTGCCAGGACCACGCCCCCATCGGTCGCTGATTCGTTCATTGCTGCACTTCGTAGTACCGGCTACACTCAGCCTAGCCCTGTTGGCCATTTTCATGTACTTCGGAATTTTAGCTCGGGAACTCACACCCCTGATGGAATTTCTGCAAGGACGGCTAGATCCAGCGCTCTTGAATGACCGTGGGATGCTCTCGGAATTGGGTCAAAGTGTGGCGATCGCCCGCACTGCCTTGGTAACGACCCTGATGTTGGCCTCCTTGTGTCTAGTCCTCTTTCTCAAACCTCCCCATCCGACATGGGTCGGCGGTGCCCCCTTAGTGGGCAACTGGCGTTATCCTGCGGTGGTTGTAGCCCTGCTGGCCGCCTTCTTGATGATCAGCTTCTCGCCGACCCTACGGACAGTGGCAGAGTTGGAACCCCTCTCGCGGTGGCTGTGGGCATTGATTATCCTAATTGTGTTTCTCTGGGTAATCTTGTTACGCACGTTTTGGCGCTATCGGCTTTTGGATCGTTTCCTTGGTGTGCATCTTAGCTAGGGATGGGGGGCGCGATCGCGCTGAATGGAATAGAGATGGGCATACAATCCCCCTTGGGCAAGCAGGGTCTCATGGTCTCCCTGCTCACAAATCGTGCCTTGATCCAACACCACGATTTGATTGGCATCCCGAACCGTACTCAGGCGGTGGGCAATCACAATCATTGTGCGGGTTCCGGTAATTGAGCGCAGGGCAAGTTGAATTTCCCGCTCCGATTCATAATCTAAACTGGAGGTGGCCTCATCAAAGATCAATACATCGGGATCCGCCAAGAGGGCACGGGCAATCCCAAGCCGCTGTCGCTGTCCGCCGGAAAGCCGCAACCCCCGTTCCCCTACGATCGTGCGATAGCCCAAGGGCAACTGATGCACAAATTCATCTACCCGTGCAATCGCGCAGGCTTCATAGACCGCATCCGCACTCACGTTGGGATTGGCATAGGTCAGGTTATCCCACAGCGTCCCATTGAAGACATCCACCTCTTGGTGGACAATGGCCAAACGACGACGATAGGCACGCACATCAAGGGTTTGAATATCTTGGCCATCAATGAGAATTTGTCCTTGATCCGGTTGGAAATAGCGAAAGAGAAGTTTGATTAGCGTGGATTTCCCCGAGCCCGAACGCCCCACCAAGGCCACCGTTTGGCAGGGCTCAATGAGCAAATGAATATCCCGCAGAATAGGGCGCCCCGGCGTGTAGCTAAACCAGACATGCTGAAAATCCACTTTGCCCGAAAACTTGAGGTCGGGAATCTCTGTTTGCTCTAAGTCAATGGCATCGCGCCCCGGCGGTAGTTCCATAAATTCATGGAAGCGCAAAACGGAGGCATAGCGCCGTGCAAAGACCTCGGATACCTGCGAGAGGGGCGTAATTTCGGCGTAGGCCATGCTGGCGAGGGTGTAAATCGTAATAAAGTGACCAATGGACACCCGTCCGCCAATTGTGGCAGCCAGTGAGAAGCCCAACAATGTGAATAGACAGAATTGCACCAAGCCTGCTTGCCAAGTAATTAAATACATGTAGCCGCGATGAATACGATCAATCACCATCTTGAACTCGCGATCCAGACGCTGAGTTTGACGGGCCAACTCACGGGCTTCGGTGGCAAAGGCCTTGACGGTTTTGATGTTGGTAATGATCTCCGAGGTACGGCTCTCGGTGCTCTCAATATGGCTGTCGAGAATCTCTTCTTTTTGAATGAGGCGCCGCAGCGTGCGCAGGGTTAAGACAAAAATTAGGGTAAAGGAAGTCATTAGCCCCAAGGCTATTGGCCAGTCCAGCCACCACAGAATGACACCAATGCCAAGGACGCGGACTGTTTTGGGAATGAGTTGACCGGCAATTTCCGGGTAGCTCCACGTGTGGTTGGAAATTCCCTTATTGACGCGGTTGGCAATGCGGCCAGGGTTGTTTTCCTCAAAAAACTCTAGGGGCAGGGTAAGGATTTTCTCCACAGCTTTGCGGGTGTGATCGCGGCGGGCAGCAAGGGCAATCCACCAGTGAAACCAAACACCTAACCACGGTTGAATCGGGGCGCGAACAACAGTTGCCAGAAAAACAATACTGCCAAGAACAGTGAGATGAACTGCAAAGGAGTTCTGCCAGCCAGTCCAAGCTTGGAGCGTGCCGGCGATCGCCACCACTGGTGGGTCAAGGGGTTGTTGCGAAAGTAAGTTGAGGATTTGGCCAATCGCATAGGGTACGAGCAAATCCACCAGCTCACAGAGACTAGCGGCAGTAATACTGGCGATCGCTATCCCCCGATAGGCGCGATAATAACCCAGAATCGAGCGAAAGGTGGCCATAGAAACAGGACAAGGACTGCTTCTATTTTAAGAAACCTTAAAGTTTTGTGCCGTCCCCCTGAGGCTGAGAACGCCTTTAGACCTTAACAGAAACCGGTGTGCGATTTAGGCGCGTTTCGTAGGGAGCACTGACAATCAGCGATCGCCCCGTCATCTCAGGGGGTTGAGGCAGCTCCAAAATTTCCAAGATAGTCGGCGCAATATCGGCAAGGCAGCCATCCTGTCGCAGGGCGACATCCGCACCATGGCCGGGGATCTTACGTTTTTCCCCTTCCACCAAGATGAAGGGAACAGGGTTGGTGGTGTGAGCAGTCCAAGGGTTGCCATCCTCGTCAATCATGTACTCAGCGTTGCCATGATCGGCAGTGATCAGCAGTGTGCCCCCCACTTTGGTTGCCGCTTCTACCAGCACTCCCACGCAGCGATCCACAGTTTCAATGGCTTGGACAGTGGCCTCTAATTGCCCTGTGTGTCCCACCATATCGGGGTTGGCAAAGTTAACCACAATCAAGGTATATTCCTGCTTTTCAATGGCTTCTTTAACCGCTTTTGTGACAGCGAGAGCAGACATGGCTGGGGCTTGATCGTAGGTGGCCACCCTGGGGCTAGGGATGAGAATGCGATCCTCACCGGGGAAGGGTTCCTCGAGACCACCGTTGAAGAAGTAGGTGACATGGGCATATTTTTCCGTTTCCGCTGCCCGCAGTTGTTTCAGGTGGTGCTCAGCAATCACCTCCCCAAGGATATGATTAAGATTCTGGGGCGGAAAGGCAACACCGCAGTTAAAATTGACATCGTATTGTGTAAAGGTCACATATTCCAGCGGTGTAATCAGCGGGCGTTCAAAGCCGCTAAAGTCAGGGTCAATAAAGGCTTGGGTGAGTTGGCGGGCGCGATCGGGGCGGAAATTGAAGAACACCACACCATCGCCGGCTTCGACTGCACCTGCGGCAATCCGTGTGGGCACAATAAACTCATCGCCAATATCCTGCCCATAGGATCTACTGGCCACATCCGCCGCCCGCAGGGGCTGAATATTCTCATTGCTCGTCATGACGCGGTAGGCCGCCTCGGTGCGATCCCAACGGCGATCGCGATCCATGGCATAGTAACGACCACTTACTGTTACAATTTGTCCGCACCCTATTGTCTTCAGGCGTTGCTCCAATTCTTCAAGGACACCTGCTGCATCGCGGGGTGGCGTATCACGACCATCCGTGATGGCATGGATACAGGCGGGTAACTCATGGCGCTTGGCCAGTTCCACCAACCCGTAAAGGTGCTCAATGTGGGAATGTACCCCGCCAGCGGAACACAGGCCGATAAAGTGGAGCTTGCCATTGCGTTCCTTCACCGTTTGGCAGAGATTCACCAAAACAGGATTGCTAAAGAGGCTGCCATCTTCAACAGCATCGGAAATGCGCACCAACTCCTGGGGAACAATCCGTCCAGCACCGATATTTAAGTGTCCCACCTCTGAGTTACCCATTTGTCCCTTGGGAAGTCCCACCGCCTTGCCAGAGGTGTCAATCAACGTGTGGGGATAGACCTGCCACAAACTGTCCATAACAGGGGTATTGGCGCGGGCGATCGCATTACCATAAGTTTCTTCGCGATAGCCCCAGCCATCCAAAATGACCAAAACAACGGGCGCAACAGGAGACGATGCCATGTGAATGCCCTACCTTAACTTTTCTGGGAAATGGTGTAAATTTTACAACCTCGCAAATAATACCATTCTCAACCGCGACAGACAAATTGAGTTATTTCCGCTACCGTCCACACATTTGATCAATTCTGAATCAATGGATGGATCTATCCTAGCGGATTAAAGATGGCCAAATGTTGAAAACTGTTACAGATGCGGCTTTTCAGGATTAAATCCTTGAAGACAAAAAATTGCCGTGATAGTATCCAAACTGTTGTCTGTTAGCCAAAATTGGGAGTCGTCCGTTGTCACTTCGGGTAGCAGTGGTCGGTGGTGGTCCAGCGGGTTCCTCAGCCGCCGAAACCTTAGCCAAAGCCGGAATCCAGACTTATCTTTTTGAACGTAAATTAGACAATGCCAAGCCCTGTGGCGGTGCGATCCCCCTGTGCATGGTCAGTGAATTTGACTTACCACCGGAAATCATTGACCGCCGTGTGCGCAAAATGAAAATGATTTCCCCCTCCAATATCGAGGTGAATATTGGCCATACCCTTAAGGAGCACGAGTACATCGGGATGTGCCGCCGCGAAGTCCTCGATAGCTTTATGCGCAATCGGGCAGCGGATTTGGGTGCCACCTTGATCAATGGCACCGTCTTTAAGTTGGAGCAGCCCACCACCAGCAATCAGCCCTATACCCTCCACTATGTCCAAGAGGATGGGACTGCCCATACCCTTGAGGTGGATGTAGTGATTGGGGCTGATGGGGCAAATTCCCGCATTGCCAAAGAAATTGATGCCGGTGATTACAACTATGCCATTGCCTATCAGGAGCGCATCCGCCTGCCTGAGGACAAAATGGCCTACTACGAAGAGCTGGCGGAAATGTACGTGGGGAATGACGTGTCCCCTGACTTCTATGCATGGGTCTTCCCAAAATATGACCATGTGGCCGTGGGCACCGGCACCATGAAAATTAACAAAGACCGCATTCGAGAACTGCAAGCAGGAATCCGTGCCCGCGCTGCTGCCAAACTGGCAGGCGGACAAATTATTAAAGTAGAAGCCCACCCCATTCCAGAACATCCTCGGCCACGGCGGGTGGTCGGTCGCGTGGCTCTTGTGGGGGATGCTGCAGGCACTGTGACCAAGTCCTCCGGAGAAGGCATTTACTTTGCTGCCAAGTCAGCTCGCATGTGTGCTGAAACCATTGTGGAAACCAGCAACGGTGGGCAGCGAATCCCCACAGAAGCCGACTTAAAGCAATATCTAAAACGCTGGGATAAAACCTACGGCCTGACTTATCTGGTTTTGGATCTGCTGCAGCGGGTCTTTTATCGCTCTGATGCTACCCGTGAGGCCTTTGTGGAGATGTGTAGCGACATCGATGTTCAAAAGCTTACTTTTGATAGTTACCTTTACAAAACAGTTGTTCCTGCTAACCCACTGGTGCAGTTGAAGATTACAGCCAAAACAATCGGCAGTCTAATGCGGGGTAATGCCCTTGCTCCCTAAATGAGTTGAGAATCTGCCCTCGCCCTCAGAGGGCTTGAATCCACTCATGGACGCTGTATTCTGTCCAGATTTGGTGCTGCCAGTAGGGGTCGTTTTCAATTAGCTGGCGCACAGTTTCTCCGCTGTCTGCTTCGTAAATGGCAAAAAAGTAGCGCAAGTCTTTAGTGGGGCCAATGGTGATGAGAACGCCTTGGGCTTTTTGAGCTGCAAGACCGTCAAGATGTGCTTGGCGATAGGGGGCACGTCGCTCCAGAACATCCTCACAGTACCGTCCCCAAGCCACAAATTTGCTCATCTTTTCCTCCTAAGCTTGTTCGGCAGTGAGTTGCGCCAGTTGCTCCTGCTGATCACGACTAATGCAGGCTTGGATAATGGGTTCGAGGTCTCCTTCTAGGACGCTGCTGAGGCTAAAGTTTTGCCCCAAGCGGTGATCGGTGACGCGGTCATCTTTGTAGTTGTAGGTGCGGATTTTTTCGGAGCGATCGCCTGTTCCCACCTGGGAGCGGCGCATTGAGGTAATGGCTTCCTGCTGCTCCCGCAGCTTCATTTCGTAGAGCTTCGCTCGCAGAATTTGAAACGCTCGCTCCTTGTTTTTTAACTGGCTGCGTTCCTCGGTGCAGAAGATGCGAATGCCTGTCGGCTTGTGGAAGAGGTCAACGGCTGTTTCCACCTTGTTGACATTTTGGCCGCCCGCACCCCCAGATCGTGCCGTAGTCAGTTCAATATCTTTCGGATCAATTTCAACTTCCACTTCGTCTACTTCAGGCATCACAGCCACGGTGGCAGTCGAGGTATGGATTCGTCCTCCCGCTTCAGTAACAGGTACCCGCTGCACTCGATGGACACCCGATTCAAACTTTAGCTTGCTATAGACGCGATCGCCCTTAATTTCAAGGATTGCCTCCTTGAAGCCGCCCATCTCAGCCAGTGATTCGCTAACTAATGTGACCTGCCAGCCTTGGCTTTTGGCATAGCGGGAGTACATCCGCACTAAATCCCCGGCCCAAATGCCTGCCTCATCTCCCCCTGCACCGGCGCGAATTTCCAGCATGATGTTTTTGTCATCATTGGGGTCGCGGGGCAATAGTAGAATTTTCAGGCGTTCCTCAAGTGCGGCAATGCGGCGACTCAAATCAGCCACTTCTTCCTCAGCCATTTGCCGCAATTCTGGCTCATTGACTGCCTCTTTCAGTAGTTGGCGGGCATCCACAAGTTGCTGATTCAAGGACTGCCATTCATGGTAAGCATTTACCGTTTCCTCTAGGGCAGCGCGGGAGCGAGCCACCTTTTGAAACTCTGTTGGATTGACTGCCACATCGGGATCCGCCAAGCGACGGGTGAGTTCCGCGAAGGTTTGCTCGACAGTGCGTAATTTTTCCAAAAGATAGGCTTCTGCCATAGGAAGAACGGCGAGACTCTAAACTTTACGAGAGTAGTACTCAACCACAAGGAGTTCGTTGACTTCAAGGGCAACCCACTGCCGCTCCACTATACCGGTCACTCTGCCGGTGAGGGTACTTTTATCGAGTTCCAAGTGACTGGGGAGATTGGCAAGGCCGGGATTTTGCAGATTCGTCTCCACCAAGCGGCGCGATCGCTCGTTATCGCGAACCGTAATCACATCCCCCGGACGGCACTGATAGCTGGGAATGGAAACACTGCGGCCGTTGACGAGAATATGGCCATGGTTCACCAACTGGCGGGCTGCTGGAATCGTTGGTGCCATACCGAGGCGGAAAACAGTGTTATCCAGCCGCATTTCCAATAGTTGTAGGAGGGTTTGCCCCGTAGAACCACTCACGCGACGGGCTTTGCGCACATAACGCACCAGTTGCCGCTCTGAGACCCCGTAGTTGAAGCGCAATTTTTGCTTTTCATCAAGGCGCAGGGCATATTCCGAGCGCTTTTTGCGGGCTTGGCCGTGTTGGCCGGGGGGATAGCTCCGCTTGGGAGTTTTGCGGGTAAGACCAGCTAGCTCACCCAGACGACGGACAATTCTCAAACGAGGGCCACGATATCGAGCCATGCAACTATACCCAACCTACAATGACGATGGTGTCCAACCGAACAAAGGATCAACTGATGTGCCGAGGGCAACTGGATCAGCTTGCCTAGTATATCAATAGGATGGGGGCGATCGCAACCCTAGGGTGAACAGGGAGGGGCAGTCTCGCGGCCTGCCTGCAGAGCCTTTAGATCCAACAGGCTGACAATTGTCCCCGTCAGTGGAATGGCCAAAAAAATCCCCGCCAAACCGCCCACAGTTGCGCCCACCAAAAGGGCAAAGAATAGAACAATTGGATTTAAGTTCACAGAATCTCCCATAATTCGCGGCATCAGGAGATTTTCTTCCACCTGCTGCAGGACGATACAGCTAATTAGTACCTGTAAACTCAACAAAAATCCTTTGGGAAGCAAAATCAAACAGACAAGTCCAATTCCAAGGGTGGCGCCAATGCCAGGAATGAGATCAAAACTGCCAGCAATGGCTGCCAATGCTAGGGTGTAGGGCACCTGTAGGATCAAGAGCACCCCAAAAACAGAGGCGCCAAAAAATAGCGAAAGTAGAAAACGCCCCCAAAAAAAGCCCAAGAAATTTCGCTTTAGGGCTAAGGGCAGGCGATCGCGCCACGGCTCGGACAAAAAGCTCAATAGATACTGCCACAGTGGTTCCCCCTCCAGCAGCATGAAGAAGGTAATTACAGCAAGAATGATGCCGCCTAGAAAAAGACCAAAAACTGACTGGAGTTTGCCAAAGCCAAACTGAATGCCCGCAAGCGCAAAGTTGCGCAATTCTGACTCCAGTTGCTGGAAATTAATATCCAGATTCCAGCGGCGGAGAAACTGCTGCATTTTCTCAAGGGACTCAATCCACAGATCAATCTGCTCAGGCAAATTGGTGATAAGCTCTTGTAACTGGCCAATGATTGCCAAGCCGAGGGTAATTCCTAGCCCAATTAAAATGGCAAGTGTGCCAAGAAAGACAACTGTCACCGCAACCCCATGGGGGAGATACCCCTTGAGCCAGCCCACGGGATAGTTGAGCAAAAACGCCAAAATAGCGGCAAAAAGAAAAACTAGCAAGACGTAGGCAAAGTAGGACAACAGTTGCACCCCAATCCAGCCAAGGGCAAAAAGTAAAAATAGGCGCCACAGGCGGCGGTTTTCAAGGCGATCAAACCAATCGAACATAGATTAATCAGCAGGCTTGCAATGCCTTGACTATAACCTACAGAGGGAATTGTGCGGCTTCCAGCTGATTTTACGGGGATGGGGACACCAGAAGGCGGCTAGACCTTGCCAAAGGGCTTTATTCCCCTTGCTTTACAGTCAGTCTGCACCTTTGGGATCATGGGATAAGGTTCTCAATGGTGTGGAGTAAGTTGGCATGGATGACCACAGTTGGCAAACCAGTTCCCAGTGGATCATGATCGGCTTGTTGTTTTTGTTTGCGATCGCCCACAGTGGATTGGCTAGCCTCCGTCCTTGGGCAGAAAAGCGAGTGGGTGCCCGCCTTTATCGCATTTTTTTTGCTCTTGTGAGTTTGCCCTTAGCCACCCTCTTGATTCTCTATTTTTTGGCCCATCGCTACGATGGCGTCCAGTTGTGGCAACTCCAAGGGGTGCCGGGTATGAGGGCACTGGTGGGGAGCTTATCGGCAGTCTCGTTTCTATTCCTCTATCCAGCCACCTTTAACTTGCTAGAAATTGCCGCCGTGCAAAAGCCGGAGATTCACCTCTACGAAACGGGGATTATTCGCATTACCCGCCACCCGCAGTTGTGGGGACAACTCCTCTGGTGTGTGGCCCATACCCTGTGGTTGGGGACATCCTTTACCCTGTTGACTTCCCTAGGGCTAATTGCCCATCACTGCTTTGGCGTTTGGCATGGCGATCGCCGTTGGTACGCACGGCATGGCGCAGCTTTTACTGCCCTGAAAGCTCGCACTTCAATCCTCCCCTTCAAGGCCATTTGGGAAGGAAAACAACAACTGGTGTGGCAGGAATTTTGCCGTCCTGCATACAGCGGCGTGGCGGTTTTTGTTGCTTTGCTGTGGTGGTTGCACCCCTACTTTTATCGGATTACGCCGCAAATTTTGCCCTTTTAGCGTCTCCTGTATAAATTGCGCATAATTGAGGTTAGAGCTATCCCGTTTCAGGCAAGTTTTTTCGGCCGTGTCCCCCTTCTTTTCTCTCCCCCCTTTTGCTACTGGATCTCGCCTCCCTCGTCTTTTCAATCAATTGCAACCGCCCCCAGAAACGGTTGTTTTGCTCCTAGCAGTGCTGATTGGCGGCAGTGCAGGCCTCAGTGTGCTGCTATTTCGTTACCTGATTGAAGCGATTCATTACATTGCCCTTGAAAAGTTGATGGGGGTCATTGGTCAGTTGGGCGCTTGGACACTGGCCTGTGTTCCTGTGCTCGGGGGCTGTCTGGTGGGGACAATCCGCTGGTTGGTTCAGGACTTTAGTCCCAACCTGATGTCTCTCATGGGGGCTGTAGAAGCCGGCAAGGAAATTCCCTTCATTCGCCCTATTGCCAAAACCCTTGCAGCGGCGATTTCCCTTGGCACGGGTGCCTCCCTTGGTCCAGAAGGCCCCAGTGTGGAAGTGGGTGCCAATATCGGCATTCTCCTAGGTCAAGGGCTGAAGGTCTCGCGAGGGCGGCAAAAGTTACTCCTCGGTGCCGGAGCAGCGGCGGGCTTGGCAGCAGGCTTTAATGCCCCGATCGCTGGCGTCTTTTTTGCCCTAGAGGTAGTTTTAGGAACTACGTTTGAAACAACCGCTGTGAGTGTAGTGCTGTTGGCGGCTGTTATTTCTGCCCTCATTACCCAAATTGGCCTAGGTTCCCAACCTGCCTTTGATTTGCCGACCTATGAGGTGCGCAGTTCCCTAGAGTTGCCTTTATACCTAGGTTTGGGGCTTCTTGCCTACGGTGTTGCCGTGGCCTATACTCAGTTGCTTCAGTGGCTACCCCTGATCTTTCAGGGCAAAATTGCCCCGTTGCAGTGTTTAGGCCGTATTCCCCTACCGCTGCGTCCCCTTATGGGTGGTCTGTGTGTTGGCTTGGTTGCCCTGCACCTACCCCAAGTGTTAGGAATTGGCTATGAGACAGTAGAAGCCATTCTGCGGGATGTCCATTTTCCCTTGGGGCTCCTATTGGTGTTGCTCTTGGCCAAGATGGTGTTAACGGCGGTGAGCTTAGGCAGTGGTTTGGTTGGCGGTATCTTTGCACCGGCACTCTTTTTGGGAGCCTCCCTGGGGGCTGCCTATGGTAAAGTGTTGCCCATCCTGCTACCGATGTTCGCTGATAGTATTGCTGCTCCTGCTGCCTATGCAACGGTGGGAATGGCAGCGGTTCTTGCCGCCAGTGTCAATGCTCCCTTGACGGCGATTTTGCTGCTCTTTGAAATGACGCGAGACTATCGAATTATCCTACCCCTGATGGCCGCGGTGGGTCTGAGTGTCTGGTTAATGAATAGTTTTCCAAAACAGCAGGAACTGCCGCCATTGGCAGTCAGGGTTCAGTCTCAGGAAGTGGAGCAAGAGGAGAGTTTAGCTAATCTTTCGGTTGCCGAAGCCATGCAGTCCAATGTGCTGTTGTTAAATGAAACGATTCCTCTGGTGGTTGCAGGGCTGCAACTCATTGAAAGAAAAGCCTACTGTTCATTTGTAATTGACAATCAACAGCAACTGGTTGGCCTTCTCACGCTGGGGGATATTAACCGCGTGCTTGCCCGTTGGGAAGCCGATCAGGAAACCACCGCCTATCAGACGCAAACGGTAGGCGGTGTGTGTACGCGCGACCTACTGCTTGCCTATGGGGATGAACCGCTAAAGGATGCTCTGGATCGCATGGGGGCGCGGGATTTGCGGCAGTTGCCAGTGGTGGATCGCAACAACCCGCAACAGGTTTTGGGACTGCTCACTAGAGAAGATATTCGCCTTGCCTATTATTTGGATCAGACGCGGCGTAAGCTACTGCCCTATTTGGAGCGAGCAATGTTGTCTGGCCCTTCAGAACCAATGGCTGCCGATTTGCTACAGACTTCCCATTAACTGGGGGCGCAGGTCAATGACTTCGCCAATCACAATTAGAGCAGGGGTTTGAATTTTTGCCGCCTCGCAGGTGGCGATCGCCCGTTCTAATGTTGTCACCACCACCCGTTGTTGCGGCGTGGTTCCCGATTCAATAAAGGCCAATGGGGTCTGGGGCGATCGCCCCCCCGCTATCAGTTGCGGCACAATCTCCCCTAGGTGATGAAGTCCCATGTAGATTACAAGCGTATCCACCGCAGTAGCCAGCGCCAACCAATTGACCCGCGGTTGATAACGGCCAGCAGCCTCATGGCCGGTAACAAAAACCACCGAAGAACTCAAATCCCGATGGGTGAGGGGAATGTGCGCATAGGCTGGGGCAGCCACGCCACTGGTGACCCCCGGCACCACTTCCACAGCAATGCCCGCCTCCACAAGGGCAAGACACTCTTCACCGCCTCGGCCAAAGACAAAGGGATCGCCCCCCTTCAGGCGCACAATGACCGCATGGCGCTGTGCCAAATCAATTAACAGGCGGCAAATCTCGGCTTGGGAGAGGGTGTGATTCCCCCGCCGCTTGCCCACATGAATTTTTTCTGCTTGTGGGTTAATCAAGCCGAGAATTTCGGGGCTAATCAGCGCATCGTAGAGCACCACATCTGCCCATTCCAGCAGTGTCTTGGCTCGCACCGTTAGCAGCCCCACATCTCCCGGCCCTGCGCCCACCAAATATACTTTGCCGATCAATTGTGATGAACTCATTCTTGAATAAGACCCTAGGTAACAGTTTCTACCTGCCGGGGAGCTAGCGTAGCTTACTCAACAATCACCATTTCTGGCGGTAGCACTTCCCACCCCTTTCCCTTGCGTACCAGTAGTGGTGGTTCGACGGTGAGATCAAGGATACTGGACATTTGCTGTCCCGGCGGCTCCCCTGTATCAATAATCAAATCCACCCGTTTGTCAAAGGCATCGAAGAGATCCGCAGTGTTCACGTAATAGGTTTCGTCCTCGGGCAATCGTGCTGAGGTGGAAATAATGGGATTCCCCAAGGCGGTCAACAGCGCTTGGCTTACGATGTGGTCAGGCACACGAATTCCTGTAGTTTTGCGTTTGGGATTTTGGACAAGGCGAGGCACGAGCTTGGTAGTTGGCAGCAAAAAGGTGTAAGGTCCCGGAATCAGGCGACGCATAAGGCGGTAAGCGGCATCGCTGACATAGGCATACTGGGCAATGTTGGAAAGAGAAGGGCACAAAAAAGTGACAGGTTTATCGTTGGAGAGTTGCTTGAGTTGGCGTACCCGTTGCACCGCTCCTTTGTGGTTCAGATCACAGCCAATGGCGTAGACCGTATCTGTGGGGTAGAGCATGACTGCCCCTTCTTTGAGAGCCGCAACAATTTGGGCAATCGTGCGGGGTTGGGGGTTAACAGGATGAAGTTCAAAAATCGCTGCCATTAAAGAATCCACAAGGGCACTGTCGCCATAACGTAGTCTTAGTTTAACGGCAAGGCATGGGCAAACGCACCTCCGAGGACGACTAGCCAAAATCAACTCAATTGAAGCGCGGGCATCGATCATCGAATCCAATCAACTCTTGGAGCAGCGCTGGGGTTGATATTGTCGCTTCAAAAAATGAGATGGACTAGATTTAACTTCCTTCTGGCAATAATGCTACTGTTTGTGCAATCCACGCACTGTAGTCTTGGTGGTATTGCTGCTTCATTGGCGCTAGGCGTGCCGGGAGTCACTAAAAATAAATAACGGCACTACAAGATGTTTCTTGGGGTCATTAGCTCTGGCACTGTGTGGAATGCAGTACACTGTATTGGGTGCATGGATGGTTCTCGATGAAAAACGCCTTGCGTTATCTCCTGTTTGGCTTGGGTATGGGGCTAGCGATCGCCTTTGTCCCGTGTCTAGCCGTCTTTCAATCCCCTGATATTGTGATGGCGCAGGGAACAAATCAGGCCATTTCTCCCCAGAGGCTGGCAAACCACCTAAAGAAAATCAATGCCAAGATGTACGGCGCCTACTGGTGTCCCGCTTGTATGAAGCAAAAAGAACTTTTTGGCAGTGCCTTTAAGACCATTAACTATATTGAGTGTGATGCTCGCGGTACTAATCCTCAGCCAGAACTCTGTAAAGAGGCAAATATTCGTGCCTATCCCACATGGGAAATTAACGGTAAACGCTATGAAGGAGTTTATCCCCTAGAGGGTCTAGCTCAACTTTCGGGGTATCGGGGTCGCTGAGGGTGTGCTATATCTGTAAGTGGCGGGGGGAGAGTCGCCCTTGTGATTGACATCACTAACAAAACGTGATTTCAATCACAAAGTAATCTTGCCCTGCCTTTTATCATACAGGTATGTTCCACACTCTCAGTCATGCGTCTAGATTCCAGCACAGTCGTTAGCGGCGTGGCTTAAAGGCGCCTCACCCTCTATGGATACATGGATCAAAGCAAACGACTATCAACTGATTTACGACCACTTGCTGGAATGCGTACAGCATGAGAGTCCACAACAAGTTATTGAACGGTTTCGTGCCCTTTTTCTCATGGGCTATACCTATCCCGATCGCCAGATTCAGGAGGCAATGGATCGGATTGTAACTGGCGCACGGGGGGCAGACAATTTCCGTCCTTTTATGAACCGCTGCTGCCACATTTTGATTAACCGCTGGCAGTCGCGTCCCTTACTCCAAGGGGCGGTGACGGAATTTCTGGCGATGCTACAAACCCCTGTGGCGATGCCGGCGGGGGGTCTGAGCCGGGCACCGATTGTGCGTAAGCTGCGGCTGCTCCTCAAGGATTATTTAGAGAGCGAAGCCTTTCAAAAACTGCAGCGGCTCGTCCAGTTCTTTCAAGAGGACGCTCAAGATCCTGTACAAATTCAGCAAAATGGCGATCGCCCCCTTGCAACTTTGATTCGGCGCTATCCCTATCTGTATAACCACTGTCTGGTGGGAGACGACACAACACCCGAGGAAGTGCGCTATATCCAAGACTTTCAGCAAAAGGCAACCCAGCAGTTTGAAATGAGCCTAAGCCAATACTTGACCAGTGAGTTTCGCCGTGCTCAGGGGCATCACAATATCCCCCCAGTGAAAAATCCCACCTTACTTTCTCCTGAGGAAGTGAAAACCTCAATTCAACATTTTGTCGGTAAGGTGGATGGCCGTCACACGTATCGCGACTTGGCCAACCAATTTGAGCAGCAACTGCAACGCCTGAAGTCCACCCGTGACTTTCGGGATGCTTTCTTCCACTACTTGACGGACACCACGGTCGATTTGGGGCGGGGTCGCTTTCGCCAGCGATTCTACCAGTATCTAGAAACGCTGCCCCTCTTTCAACAGCCACACCCCCTCAATGAATTTACCATTGTCCGCACCTGTAGCCAGACCCTCAACTACTTGGTTGTGGATAGTGCCCAAAATCCCAACCATTTGGTTTTTGTTGACTTACTCAACAATATTGGTACGGCAGCCACGATTGGCCTATTGCTCAAGGTAGTTCTCCTTAGCAAGAAGGTAAAGCCCTATCTCGAAAAACGCTTTGCCATTTTGTTTAACCACTATCAATCTTTTAGTCGCGGCAAGGTGCGCTGGCTGGTGAATTGCCTAGAGTATTTTAATATTGCCCATATCACCCACTTTGGCAAGTTAGACTTCTCCTTCTTTGCCCGCTGGTAGGTGATTTTATTCCAAGTCTTCAGCCAAGACTTTGGCGATCGCCACCTGAGATTGTTGCCGAAATTGGCTTACATCCACTTGTTTTAGAAGCAAGACGGCAGCTAGCATTCCCAGCATCGGCAGACAAAAGACAAAGCCATAGGCAAGGATCGGCACGCCAAAAAGTTGACGACCAATATCGAGGGCTGTGCCACCCACCACCGTTGCTGAGCCCCGTGCAATTGCTTGAGCTAGACCCCAAGCACCAATAAATGTCCCCGCCGTTTCTGCCGCCGTTAAGTCCAGCATAAGACTAAGGGCACCCGTTGTCGTTACTCCAGCGGCAATGCCAAAGAGGAAAAGTTGCAACTGAAAGAGCCACGCCTGCTGCGTAACACCTGAAATGATCAACAGCAAGAACATCAAGGCCACCCCCCAACAGCCATAGGTGGTGGTGCGGATCTTGCCAAGGCGGGGCACAATTAAAAATCCTGTGAAACTGAGACCCACAAGTGTGCCCATGCCCCAGTAGGCATTCAAGCGAGTGGTTTCGGCGATTGTCATGCCGAAGACTTCACCACCAAAGGGTTCCAGGATGGGTTCTTGAATAAATAAACTCAGGGTCATCAAAACAAGGAAGAGAAAAAAGCGCCAAGTTTGCGAGTTGGCAGTGAGAATTTTTAAGGCACGACCAAGGGTAATATTTTCGGGATTGTTGCAGGTGCAACTGCGCACATGATAACGGGAATACTTGGCTTCAACACCCCAAGTGCTGGCGATCGCCAGAGCGAAAACCACTGTCAAGACCACTAAAAAGAGGCGATTGACACTTTGTTGTAGGAGTTCCACAGGGGTATCTAGCTCCAACTGCCGCAATAGCACACTGCTGAGAATGGCACCGACAACAATCCCCACAGTCAACATTGACCAGACAATGCCCACCAGTTTACCCCGGTCTTCCTCCTCGGAGACATCCACAAGCAGGGCAGCAAAGGGGGTCGAGCTACTGCTCACGCAAATGCCATAGGCGGCAAAAAGCAGTCCCAAAAGGCCAATCCAGCCTTGGGTGGCTAGACTCCAGCCCGCTTGATCTAAGCTTTGCCCCACCTGCCAGATCACTTGCACAATGGCGTAGGTGACTAGGGTAAAGGCCAAAGCCCCCCCCCAGACATAGCCGGTGCGATGATAGCCGCCAATGGGGTGGGCATCGGAGAGCTGACCAAACCACACCCGCACGGGTGAGACAAACTGATGCATGGCAATCGTCAGCGTCACCAATGTGGCCGGAACTGCCAATTCTTTAATTAGAATGCGGTTGAGAACCCCCAACACCAGAATTGACATCATTCCCAGTCCCATCTGAAAAAGACCCAAACGAAACATGACCCACAGCGGCAAAGGCGGGGGTGCAGCAGCAGGACGAGTGACCATACCTGACTCAACTCACATCATCTATAGAAAATGATAAATTTTTTTCAGGTCAAACTTAAAGTGCCATCAAGAAAGAAATCGTCAATGATACGACTAGGGCAATCAGGGTCAAAAAGAGCGATCGCTTCAGTGACTCAGTGTAGGCAGACATTGGTTGCATCACCTCGTGTGTAAGAGACTTTACGCCTTTAGAAAAATAAGTTCCTCAAGTGATTTATTGTGTTAATGGGCAGTTTTTTATTTTACCGCCTTTTCTAGGGGCAAATCTGTACACTGCATAGCTTCATTTGAGGACGTATTACATCAATGGGGATAAACTTGCGCTCACCATTATTCATTGTTTTGCTCACAATTGTCATCGACCGCTTGGGTGAGAGCCTCATTTTCCCCATTTTGCCTTTCCTTGTGGAGCGATTTAACTTTGATGCGTTGAGCCTAACCCTGTTATTTTCTGCCTTTGCCGCTGCCCAATTCATTGCTGCCCCCCTCTTGGGTGCTTTCTCGGATCACTGGGGACGTCGGCCGGTGTTGCTAATTTGCATTGCCGGTACTGCCCTGTCCTATATTCTCTTTGCCTTGGCCACAGCACCTTGGTTGCTCTTTGTCTCCCGTATCATTGATGGCTTTACAGGGGGCGTGGTTTCAACCGCTCAGGCCTATATTGCTGATAGTTCCGCCCCGGCGGATCGGGCCAAGAACTTTGGTTTAACGGGGGCAGCTTTTGGCATTGGTTTCATTTTTGGACCAGCGATTGGCGGTAGTCTCGCCGCCATTGATCTCAAGTTACCGATTTGGTTTGCCGCCGCCTTGGCACTGGTAAATGTGGTCTTGGCTTATTTCATCTTGCCGGAGTCATTGCCTCCAGCTCAGCGATCGCCCCTGACCTTAAAGAGCTTTGCCTTGCGGCAGCAGTGGTTGGAGCTATTCAATCAACGCACACTGCAAGCCTTACTGATGGCCTTTTTTATCTTTAACTTTGCCTTTGCTGGCTTCACAAGTATTTTTGTCCTCTTTTTGAAGCGGCAACTGAGTTGGGGACCCGCTCAAGCGGGGATCATTTTTGTCATTATTGGCGTGGTCAGTACGCTGGTTCAGGCGGGCTTAATTCGCTCCTTGATTCCTCGATTTGGCGAGCAGCGCTTGAGCTGGGGGGGACTCCTCCTCGTGGCCTTGGCCTTGTTAGGGATTGCCGCTGTTCCCAGTGTTGGCAGCTTTAGTGTGCCGCTCCTCTATGGTTGTGTTGTGGGCTTGGCCTTTGGAGTGGGCATCATGTTGCCCTCCCTGCGGGGGGTGATCTCCAATCGGGTGCGAGATCAAGATCAGGGCAAAATTATTGGCGCTAGCCAATCACTGCAAAGTGTGGCTGGGATTGCTGGACCAGCATGGGCAGGGTGGGTCTTTGATCGCTGGGGTGGGGTGGCGCCTGCTTGGCAAAGCAGTGTGATGATGGCGATCGCTTTGGGCTTTTTGGTGCTGGGGTTGGGCAAGCCCCAAAATACGCCCCCTAGCACTGTCTAAGTAAAATATGTCAAACTGCTAAGCAAGAACCCTCATTCACCCATTTTCCTAACCTTTGGACACTCTCGAAGCTCACCTTATGATGCGGTTGTCTTTTCCTCAGCCTGCTCGACGGCACCGTTGGCTCTCTGCTTGGCAACGATCGCTGCGTTATTACTATTTGCGCCTGATGCGCTCCCACAGTAGCACCGAAAGTATTGCCCGTGGTCTTGGGGCAGGGGTCTTTGCTGGCATGCTTCCCCTCTTTGGTGGTCAGATGCTCATTGCCGTCAGTCTAGCGTTCCTAGTGCGGGGAAATAAGCCCTTGGCCGCTCTTGCTACTTGGGTGAGTAACCCCTTCACCTATGTGCCCTTGTTTTGGTTTAACTTTCAGGTGGGTTGGTGGCTAATGGGGCAGCCTTCCCTGTCCTTGGGTGAATGGCAATCTTGGGAAAAACTCCTAGAACAGGGGGGGCAAATGGCAATGATTCTCATTTTTGGTAGTGTTTGGGTGGGCGTGATTGCTGGACTGCTTACCTATGCCCTGTGTTTACGACTCCTACCCACCCTGCGCCAACGCTTTCGCCGTCCCTCTGCTATGGCTGCTGCAAGTTTTCCAAACCGGCCACAACTTTAGCAGACTGTAGGCGATCGCCCTGCTGAATTGTGTCCACCACGTCCATGCCCTCGGTGACATAGCCAAAGACCGCATAGTTGCCATCGAGAAAATCCAATTGATCAAGGGCAATGTAAAACTGAGCTGAGGCCGAATCGGGGAGTTGCGATCGCGCCATGGCCACCGCACCGCGCCTATGATTAAGAACGGGTGAGACTTTACCCGCTTGGCTATAGGTGGGGGTGTCATTGCCCTGACCAAGAATTTCTAGGGGAATATAGCGGGGGCGATTCGTCGCTGGGTCAATAAATGAACCGGTGCCGTAGAGTTGCGGCGGCACACTGGGGTCTTTGCTTTGGGGATCACCCCCTTGAACCACAAAGGGGCGGGGTTCACGGACGACGCGGTGAAAAATGGTGCCGTCATAGACCCCCCGATTCACTAAATCCACAAAATTGCCAGCGGTAATCGGGGCAGCATCCCCCTTTACTTGAATCGTAATCGGGCGATCGTTGACCGTCAGCACAACTGTTGCATCGCCATTGAGTCGAGGTAAATGGGCCATAGGGGTTGGGCTTTGTGCTCCTGGAATTGAACTGGTGTCAGCCACTGAGGAGAGTGACGTGCAACTCACCAGGAGAAGGACGCTGAGCACCATCGCCAACCGGGGTAGGATTGTGCCGAACTTCAGGGGTTTCATTGACAGGCCACTCCGAGCTAACCGTTCTATTATGCCGTGTCGTTGCCCCTTAATTGCTGCGCGGAAGGGGCTGCTGTGTCGGTTGCTGCCGCAGTTGCACGAAGGGTTCATCGGGGTTGACCAGATCAATGAAGACGATTTGCCGAGGATCCAAGTACTGGGGTAACTGTCTGAGACTGGCTAAGGCACTGAGTTGTTTCTTGAAGGTGGGGCTATCCCACTGCACTACCCCAAGGTGAACCGGCGCAAGAGGGGTTTGGACAATTAGATTCTGTTCATTGCGCCAATCTAAACCTGTAATGGGTAAATCTTGCTGCTGGAGAATTTGGTGAATCTGCTGCCACTGCTGCCGGCGATCGCCATCCACGACCCATGTCTGGGGACGCGGTGGATCCTTGACGGGCACAAAATACCCCTGCAACCGCAGGGTTGGCATTGGTTTCACAGCGCTGGCTTGATAGCTACTCAGCGGGGCAACAAATCCAAAACCATCCACCAACCAGCGACTGGCAGGTCCTTGTAGCTGCCCGGTTTCACTCATGACCCAGCATTGATTGCAAGTGGCAACTGCGACAGGTTGGCGTTCTTGGACTTCAACAATTAGTGTTGGCGGAAAGAGTTGGCGGGCGATTGTCACCCGTTGTAGAGGTAGCGTGGTTTCCAAAGTGTGAATGATCTCCTGGGGTCGCAAACGCAGTAGGGACTCAGGATACTCAAGGGGCAATTGTGCCTGCAACGCTTCCGTTTTCAATAGTTGATTGCCGCGAATCACCACTTGCTCAGGACGGCGGATGATCCAGTCTGGCAACGTCAACCCCCAGACCAGCGCCCCCGTTAAGGTCAAGAGGACACTGGTACGCCAAAGTCCTGCCAGTTGGCGCCAGCGGCGTTTACTTTGCAATTGGCGGCGCCGTTCACGAATGGCATCATGGCCAGTTGTCCCCTGAGGAATGGGGTTTACCATAGCCCTAACCTCAGTGTTGAGGAAAATAGGAACTTAGGATGCTGCACGGGCTGTCATTAGTTGATGGTAAGATACGCGATGTCAATTGTCTGTTCATTATTCTTTTGACTGCCTCTATCTTAGTAAAGGCTTCGCACCATGCCCCTAAATACGTTTGCTTACTGGTCGAAATCATCCCTGCTCCTTGGGGCGTTACTGCTAGGGGTACTCCCTCAGGCGGTGTTTGCCCAGAATCAGTCTGCTGGCCCCAATGTCCAGATTGTGAATCCCACACCCCCACCCAGCTCTTCAATTTATACCCTTGAAGGGGGCAAGCGCTTGATGGATGAGGCTGCCGCTGCGGTTAATAGCCAAAATTATGCCGTCGCCGCTCGCAAGCTGTTGGAAGCCCGTACGGTGATGAACCAACTTTCAAACTTTTACCAGTCCCTCAACTCCAGCTTTTTAGGCATTGATACTGTGGCTGCCGATAGCAACCGTCGCCGTGCTCTAGAAGCAGCGCAACTGCGAGATCAAGCCACTTTTCAACTGGCTTTGGTCTATCGCGTCAATAACCAACCCGAACTGGCAGTGCCCCTTCTGGTGGAAATTATCCGCAGCCAAAACCCCACCCGCGAACTGGGACAAAAGGCCTATCAGCAATTGCTAGAATTAGGCTTTGTGGATGTGCCCTTTCCGCGTACGGGGGGAGTGCCCTCGGGAACGCCTGCGGCAAGTCCACCGCCCGCCACCTCTGCCAATCCCCAACCCCGTCAGTAGTGCTTTATGAATAACTCTCTCCTCGCCAATGGCTCTGTACCTCTGTTGCGTCAAGCTACGGTTGATCGCCAGACCAAAGAGACCAAGGTTCACATCGAACTCACCCTTGATGGCAATGGTCTAGGGGAGAATCACACAGGGATTCCCTTTCTAGATCACATGCTGGATCAGCTTTGCTCCCACGGATTGGTGGATTTGCGAGTGCAAGCCAGTGGGGATACCCATATTGACGACCACCACACCAATGAGGATGTGGGCATTACCTTGGGGATGGCCTTGGATCAGGCCTTGGGCGATCGCCGCGGGATCTATCGTTTTGGCCACTTTGTTGCCCCCCTCGATGAGAGCTTGGTGGAAGTGGCTCTAGACCTTTCAGGGCGTCCCCACCTTAGCTATGGGTTGGAGATTCCTACGCAGCGGGTTGGCACCTATGATACGCAACTGGTGCGGGAGTTTTTCGTTGCTTTGGTGAACCATAGCCGCATGACGCTGCATATTCGCCAATTAGAGGGTCTGAACTCGCACCACATTATTGAAGCAACCTTCAAGGCCTTTGCCCGTGCTCTCCGCATGGCGATCGCCATTGATCCCCGTCGCAGTCAGCAGATTCCCAGTTCCAAGGGCGTGATTCAGGCCTAGGTATGGACGTGGCCATCGGGCATAATTGCCCCTGTCAGACGTGCGCCCGTCAGCTTAACCAAAAGACGGTTACCCTGACTCATTTTTGCCCCCCGCAGATCAGCGCCGCGCAAGTCGGCACCACTCAAGTCAGCGCCAATGAGATTGGCCTCCTGCAGGTCAGCATAGCTCAGATCTGCTTGCAGGAGATTGGCACGAAAGAGATTGGCATGGCGCAAGTTGGCGCGGTGGAGAATCACCCGATGCAAAAAGGCATCACTGAGATCGGCATAACTGAGGTTGGCATGGCTAAGGTTGTGCCCTTCAAAGTCCTTTTCGCTCAGGTTTGCCCCCTGTAAGTTCACCCCCGACATATCTTTATGGGGAGGCGTCGTGCGTGGTGGGGCAGCGGTTCTTTTGCTGTGGCAGTGGTTGTAGGGTTGGCTATAGGCGTACTGTGCGGTTTGCTGCTCGCGGGTCGCATGATAGCTGCGATAGGTGTAGGGATTGGATGGAGAGCGCGGCGGTGGTGAGGAACGATAGCTTTGCCGCTGGTTGGCTCCCCGCTGACAGGTTTGGCTGCTGTATCTAGCAATATGCTGCCGCAGTTGATCTCGCGCTTCATTAAACTGCTTAATTTTCTCTTGTGCCTTTTCGATCAGCCGCGTGTTGTCCTTGGGGATGCGATCGGGATGCCAAATGAACACCAAGTCTCGATAAGCCCGGTTAACTTCCTCTAGGGTTGCCCCCGGCTCCAACTCCAGTACCCGGTAGCAGGTGTCTAAATCGAGCATTTGCTGACCGCTTATCATGGATATTGACGATCTTAACCACGGAACTGCTCACCTAGGGTTGCGAAAGAATGCGTTAGTATGAACTTATGTAAAGACTTTTCACTTTTCCTAGCGGAGGATGGCGATCGGTGAATAAACAATGGCGAAACGCAGGTTTATACGTTCTTCTGTCAATCGTGGTGCTGGCCTTGGCCACGGCCTTCTTTGATCGCCAACCCACGACCAAACAAACATGGCCCTACAGTGAATTCATCCAACAGGTCGAAAGTCAGCAAATCGCTAAAGTCAGTATCACACCTGACCGCTCTCAAGCTCAAGCCATAACCCAAGATGGCACGCGGGTTCTTGTTAATCTTCCTAATGATCCGGAACTCCTCGACATTCTTACAACTAACAATGTGGACATTGCTGTCTTGCCCCAAAGCAATGATGGCTTTTGGTTCCGCGCCCTCAGCAGCTTGCTTGTTCCCATTGGTCTGTTGGTACTGCTTTTTTTCTTGCTGCGGCGTGCCCAAGCGGGTCCTGGCAACCAAGCAATGAATTTCGGCAAGTCACGGGCACGGGTACACATGGAACCCCAAACCCAAGTGACCTTTAATGATGTGGCTGGGATTGATCAGGCCAAGCTAGAACTGGGCGAAGTGGTGGAATTCCTCAAGTATGCTGATCGCTTTACTGAAGTGGGCGCCAAAATTCCTAAAGGGGTTCTCCTCGTTGGCCCTCCCGGAACTGGTAAAACCCTCCTTGCGCGCGCGGTGGCTGGTGAGGCGGGGGTTCCCTTTTTCTCGATTTCCGGTTCTGAGTTTGTGGAAATGTTTGTTGGCGTAGGTGCCTCACGGGTGCGGGATCTCTTTGAACAAGCCAAAGCCAATGCCCCCTGTATTGTTTTTATCGACGAGATTGATGCCGTCGGTCGCCAGCGGGGTGCTGGTCTAGGGGGTGGCAATGATGAACGGGAGCAAACCCTCAACCAACTACTGACGGAAATGGATGGCTTTGAGGGGAATACAGGCATTATTATCATTGCCGCCACAAACCGTCCAGATGTCTTGGATGCAGCCCTGTTGCGTCCGGGTCGTTTTGACCGTCAAGTGGTGGTAGATCGTCCCGATTACAAAGGTCGCCTCGATATTCTCAAAGTCCATGCCCGTGGCAAAACGCTTGCTAAGGACGTGGATCTCGATAAAATTGCACGCCGTACTCCCGGCTTCACGGGTGCGGATCTTTCGAACCTGCTCAATGAAGCAGCTATTCTTGCGGCTCGACGCAACCTCACCGAAATCTCGATGGATGAGATTAACGATGCCATTGATCGCGTCCTCGCTGGGCCTGAGAAAAAAGACCGTGTCATGAGCGATCGCCGCAAAAAGTTAGTCGCCTACCATGAGGCGGGTCATGCCCTTGTGGGAGCCCTCATGCCCGACTACGATCCCGTCCAAAAAGTGAGCATTATTCCCCGCGGGCGGGCTGGCGGTCTCACTTGGTTTACCCCCAATGAGGATCAGATGGATTCTGGCCTCTATAGCCGTGCCTACCTGCAAAACCAAATGGCCGTTGCCCTTGGCGGTCGCATTGCTGAGGAAATTGTTTTTGGCGAAGATGAAGTGACAACGGGTGCCTCGAACGACCTACAACAGGTGGCACGGGTGGCGCGGCAAATGGTCACTCGATTTGGTATGAGCGATCGCCTAGGGCCTGTGGCTTTGGGACGGCAAACAGGGAATGTCTTCCTTGGCCGTGACATTATGGCAGAGCGGGACTTCTCTGAGGAAACGGCTGCCACTATTGATGACGAAGTGCGCAACCTCGTGGAGCAGGCCTATCGTCGTGCCAAAGAGGTACTAGTGAACAACCGCCACGTCCTTGACCAAATTGCCCAAGTCCTTATGGAAAAAGAGACGATTGATGCTGAGGAACTCCAAAGCATTTTGGATCGCAACGACGTGAAGATGGCAACTATTCCCTAGGATTGCCCTTTGCGATCGCCCCAAAGGTCGTGCTAATGTAGTATTCCTTGGGAGTGCGGGCATGGTTTAATGGTAAAACCCTAGCCTTCCAAGCTAGAGACGCGGGTTCGATTCCCGCTGCCCGCTTCAATTCAAATCCCCTCAGAACCTGCACTGTTGGGTGAGAGGATGCTCTTTAATGTCTGAAATTGGATTTATAACTCTAATGGATGATTCTCACTGAAAATCTAAATGTCCTCTGGGCAAGTGTCCTCTTTGAAACCCTCTACCGTCTGGGCTTGCGGACAGTTGTTCTCTCGCCGGGATCACGTTCTGGTCCACTGGCGATCGCGGCGGCGGCCCATTGCCATCTTGAAGCTCTGCCGATTCTTGATGAGCGCTCGGCGGCTTTTTTTGCCCTTGGCCTTGTCCAACAGCAGGGACGACCGGTTGCTCTTGTTTGTACTTCAGGTACTGCTGCTGCCAATTTCTATCCCGCAATTATTGAAGCCAGCCTCAGTCATTTACCGTTAATTGTGCTGACCGCCGATCGCCCCCCCGAATTGCGCTTTTGCCAAGCGGGGCAAGCCATTGATCAGGTGCATCTGTATGGTCATGCGGTACGTCACTATCGCGAACTGAGTCTGCCGGAACTCCCCTTGCTGCCCTACCTGCGGCAAACCCTCTGCCATAGCTGGCAAACTGCTCTCTGGCCAGATCCAGGACCGGTGCATTTGAATATTCCCCTGCGAGACCCCCTTGACCTGCGCCCGGAGGCCAACTTTCAGGGAACGCTGCCGGAGCACTTCTTTGACCAAGTGCAACCCTTTGTTTACCCTCGCACCGCTACACCTTTACCTTGGCCAATATGGCAACAAATCCAGCGGGGGGTGATTATTGCAGGACCTAGTCATACGGTGAATCCTGTGGCCGAAGCTGCTGCAATTGATCGCTTGAGTCAGTTTCTCCAGTGGCCTGTGCTGGCGGATGCCCTCTCCGCGGCGCGACACCTTCCCCACAGCATTGCCCACTACGATCTGCTGCTGCGAGACCCTCACCTGCGGGAACATCTGCGCCCTGAGGGGATAATTCAACTGGGACCTTTGCCCACCAGTAAGGTTCTGCGGGAGTGGCTGAGTGCCTGCGATCCCCCGATCTGGTGCCTGGAGCCTACGGGGGATAACAACAATCCTGTCCATGGCCGCTGTCAGATGTTGGCGATCGCTCCCCAAGATGTGGACTGCCCCCCCGACCCCCTGCCGGCCAACCCCTACCTCAAGGA
>NZ_JARJMS020000060.1:0-4442 GCF_029335995.1 Thermosynechococcus sp. Uc | reverse complement strand
TATCTATCTATATCTAAACCAAAGGTTGAGTTTTGGCAGGATACGTCCGTCCCCGCCACTGCTGGGGACGCTGCCAAGAGGAGAGGGTAATCCGCAGAGCCGCTAGGGAATCCGCAAGGGGGGAAAGCCAAAAGAGCCAGCGCCCTTGACCTGTTTGCCAATCGTAGGCGGGGGCGATCGCCAGAGTCATGCCCCAGCGAATCAACACCAGCAAGCCATTGAGGAATGTTGCTATCTCTAGGGGGAGGGTGGGAGAAGTTACTGTTAAGGCAATCAGCCCTAGGCCAAAGAGGGGCAAGGGGAGTCCCTGCACTGCCCAGAGAAAATAGACATCGCCCCAAACCTGTGCCGCTGGCGTAGCGTCCTTGAGGTCGAGGGAACGCCCCCACTCTCGCCAGGTTTCTGCCAGCCCTTCATACATTCGCACCTTGAGCACCTTTGACCCATCGCGAAAAGCCACTCGGGCACCCGCCGCCGCTGCCGCCCGCACCAATGTCACATCATCACAAAAGGAGGAAGCAGCCACTTGGTAGCCCCCCATTGCCTCAAGGCGCGATCGCCGAATGAGTAGGCACTGACCATTGGCCAAAATTCGCTCTGGCCAAGTTTCCACGCTGCGAGCCGCACCAAAACGATAGATCAATGTTAAAAGCAGCGCGGGTTGCAGCCACCATTCCCCCCCTGTTTTCAGGACAAAGCGGGGTGAGAGGGAAATGAGATCCAATTCCTCCCGCTGGGCAGTCTCTAGGAGACTCGCCACAAGACCAGGTTGTGGTTCTGTATCTGCATCAATCCCCAAAATCCACTCACTGCGGGGGTGAACCCGACAAAACCCCGTCTGCAATGCCCAGGGTCGCCCTACCCAACCAGGGGGCAAGGGGGGATCAAATTCAAGACGAAGGCG
Source organism: Thermosynechococcus sp. Uc (assembly GCF_029335995.1). Classification (NCBI taxonomy): domain Bacteria; kingdom Bacillati; phylum Cyanobacteriota; class Cyanophyceae; order Acaryochloridales; family Thermosynechococcaceae; genus Thermosynechococcus; species Thermosynechococcus sp. Uc. The sequence continues at coordinate 3,538 of NZ_JARJMS020000060.1, read as the reverse complement.
AGGTTCTCGATCCTGTGCTGCCTGCACCATCTCGGCCGTGCCATCTTGGGAGTGACTATCTACAACCAAGATTTCCCGCACCTCGTAGCCTTGGCGCATGAGTCCCTCTAGGCAGGGTTGCAACCGCCGTGCCTCATTGAGGGTGGGGACAACAATGGAAACTTTAGCTAAGTTCTCTGGGCGGGAGGGCTGGGGGGTTAAGGGGGCAGGGCGTCGCCAACCTGCCCCTAGGCGGGCCACTAAAACAGCTGCCCAAGGGGCTTGGGCAACAATTGCAGCGCTGGCGATCGCTGCCAATGTCACGGCAACGGTACTCAACTTTCTCCTGCCTCGCTGTTAGATGGGGAATTCTCTGGTGGCGGCGCCTCCGCTGGGGACAGCTTGAGTCGTTTAATCGGTAAATTAGCAATCAAGGCCGTTGTCCGCTGATCCGACTCTAGGGAAACCGCTAGTCCCTCCGTTTCTAGCTCCACATACCGGGAGACCACCTCTAAAATATCGCGCCGTAGATTATCTAAAATTTCAGGGGTCAGCGCCGTGCGATCGTGCGCCAAGACAAGCTTCAAGCGCTCTTTGGCAGTGGTGCGACTAGGGGGAGTGCGGCTAAACAGCCGCTCTAGAAGTTCACTGATCATCCCTTTGCCCCAAACAAGCGTCGAATACGACTAAATAACCCGCCGCTTGCCGCCTCTAGGTCAAGAAACTCTACTTTTTCCCCCTCCAAGCGGCGGGCAATGTTCATAAAGGCCTGCCCAGCCAAGGATGGAGACTCGGCCAACACCAATGGCTCCCCCTTATTGGTGGAAACAATCACCTTCTCATCCTCGGGGACAATCCCAATGAGCGGAATTGAGAGAATTTCTTGGACATCCTCGACAGACATCATGTCGTTGGCCGCAACCATTGCGGGGCGCAGTCGATTTAAGATCAGCTGGCTGTTGCGAATGCGGTAGGCCTCCAGGAGGCCAATCACGCGGTCAGCATCCCGTACTGCGGCAATTTCCGGCGTTGTCACCACCAAGGCCTCCTGAGCCGGGGCAATGGCATTGCGAAACCCCGCCTCAATTCCAGCTGGACAATCAATGAGCACATAATCGTAGTGCTTACTCAGGGCTGAGGCCAACTGTCGCATTTGCTCCGGAGTGATGGCATCCTTATTGCGGCTTTGGGCGGCTGGGAGCAACACCAATTTATTTAGACGCTTATCACGCACAAGGGCCTGATCCAAGCGACACTGACCTGTCAGCACATCAATCGCAGTGTAAACAACCCGATTTTCCAAACCAAGCAATAGGTCAAGGTTGCGCAAGCCGAAGTCCGCATCAATGAGCACCACCGATCGCCCCAACTTGGCCAAGGCAACACCAACATTGGCACTGGCGGTTGTTTTCCCCACCCCCCCTTTACCCGAGGTAATGACAATTGTGCGCCCCATTGAACTCCCTCAGAATTGGCTGAGTGAACTACCGCTATTGTTACAATAGCGGCTTCCTTCCCAACAGATTGCCCAAAGTCAGGATTGGGTGTATAGACTCAATCCTGAATTCCGCAGACCTCTTGCGTCCTCTACGATTGGGTCTTACACTTGGACTTTCCCAGAAGCAGGCTGTAGCTTTCTTCTGGGAACAGTAGGCTTTGCCCCCCGTCCCGCAGGTCAAGAGTGGTAGCCCCTCTTCCGGGGCAACTGGATTCATCATGAGCACTTTACCATAGGTTGGTACTGCAATTCATTTTGCGCTTTAAGCAAAGATTTGCCGCGGCGGATTCTTGCGGGTGATCACCTTAAGGTGCTTTAGATACGGCAAGAGATCGTGCCCAAGCATCGGCTGGAGCAATCTGAATGCCCTGCTGCGTGGCATAGGCCACCTCTGGATAGGGAGGCTTGGGGGGATCGGGGGTACGGGCGACAAAATCGGCAATCCGTAACTGCGTGGCCGCCATTTCTAAGGTCATAATTCGAGCCCCTAGGTTGCCCTTAGCGCCCGCGTGAGCCACACCCCGCAACCGTCCCCAAACAATAATATCTCCTGCAGCAATAATACTGGCGCCAGCATTGACATCGCCGACAATAACCACGCTGGCCTCGTGCCGAATTTCCATACCAGAGCGCAGGGTTGTTTTCAAGTAAAGGGGGTTAGCTGCAGAGTTGGCCTCGCTATCGGCTTCTTTTACAAGTAGCGGGGGCAGTTCCCGTTGTTGGACACTGTAACCAAGGGTAGCAGCGGCGATCGCTGTCTGGCGGCGTTCAGTAATAATTTTGTCCAGTCGCAACTGATGCTCATTCAGAACCTCTGCTAACTGCTGCAGCTGGGATTGATCTAAAAGCCGCTGCCCACAGACACAGTCCACGGGTAAGGTTTCTGACCAAAGATGTTCTTGACCTCTGAGATAGACTTGTAATTGCGGCCACAGGTCAATCCAATCGAGGTCGGCAGGCAATGTAAATCGGCAGCGTCCCTCACAATGTTCTAGAACAAGACCATTGATCGGTATTTCGGCTGATTCAACCTCGTTACTTTCCGTAACAGATTCCTCTAGGGAGGGGGGTTCTGCCTCACTCATGGTTTTTCTACCCGTAGGCGCTGTGTAATCAAGACCATGCCGGTATCCCGAATTAAGGCCACCGAGACCCAGCGGTTACCGGGTTCTTGGGGGGCACGTCCCACCTTAAAAATGCCACCCGCAGAGAGAAGTTCCAATTTTACGGGGCTGGGATTGGCGTAGGTTTGGGTATTGATGGGCTGATCGCTGGCAGCACCAAGGAGAATTGCGTTGCCAATGGGTTCTTGAACAACGGCATCTAAATTAAACTCTTCACCGGTGCGCACAGTTTGGGGAAGCGAGAATTGTACAGTGGGCGGTGTTGTACCAATGGTGATCGTGGTTTTCTCTTGGGTAATGTCTTGGCGAGTAATTTTACCGTTGCGGATGACTTGAGTGGCTTGGAGGCTACCACGCATCATTTGTGGGCGATCGCTGGTGCCCCCCGTCCCTTCAATAGTGGTGCTAATCTCTAAAACCCAGTCATTGCCCTGCTGCTGCCAGCGATTCACCGTCGTGCGATAGCGAATATCGCGGTAGGGCTGCCAAAAAGTGGGCAACTGTTTGCGCAATATCTCTAGGGTCAAACCGTCTGTAGTTTTGAATTCAGGATCATAGAAGGCCAACACCGCTTCTAAGTTCTTTTGACTGGCCGCCGTATCCAAACCGTTGATTACCGCTTGCACAGATTCCGGCAGTGGAACAGAAGCTGCCTGCGCTAGGGGTGCAGCCCAAGTCCTCTGCGGAATACCGCCACAGCTCACTGCTAAACCCAGAATTGAAACCAAAACGTAGCGACGCATCGTGAATTGCCTTTGCTGCTAGGGTCTATTCATCGTCATCAAAGTTGGCGGAGTTATCCTGCTCGTCAGTGGGGGGACGATCCAACGGTTGATAGGGTACATATTCACTGTCATCTGCAGGGTTTTCCGGGCGCGGACGGGGCGGGCGGCGACGCAGCGGGCGATCGCTCACTGTTGCTGTTTCTGTCGTAGGG